>CAJQHM010000029.1 GCA_905478195.1 uncultured Pseudomonadales bacterium | reverse complement strand
CAGCCAGATGACTTCAGCAAACCTCTGCAACTATTAGCACAGCAGCTGCAATTTATTGACCCTGTGACACAGCAATCGAGAAGCTTTTCCAGCGGCACCGAGCTTAGCCTGACCTAAAGGGCGTTGCCTAATACTGACTATTGCTTATACTCAAAATCCTTCTGATTACGGGGTAGTAGCTATGTCGCGTTTCTCTCTACAAGCAAGCGGTGCCGCCAAGTTGTTGACCGATCACAATCACTCGATTTCGGTGGCGGAATCTTCTACAGGTGGTTTGATTGCAGCAAGCTTGCTGTCTGTCCCTGGCGCCTCGCGTTATTTTATGGGAGGCACGGTTATCTATACCATCAAGTCGCGGCGGGCGTTCCTGGACCTGGATAAAGAGCGTATAAAAACGCTGAAACCCCTAACAGAAGAAATGGCCCTTGAGTTCGCGAGAGCTGCCCGAGCTAAACTGGATACTACCTGGGGCATCGCTGAGCTAGGGGTAGCTGGACCGGGAGGCACACCCTATAGCGATGCCATAGGAATTAGCGTGATAGCCATATCGGGCCCGGTCGATGGTTCCGTGATCGTTAAGACACAATCTAACGATCGTGAGGAGAACATGGAGGTCTTTACTGATAGGGCGTTGCAATTACTCGTGCAGACTCTTGCTTCCATTTGAGCTTTTGATGAGATCCAAGTGTTTGGGAAGATGGGGAGCTGCAAAAGGAAACGTCAATTGCAGTATTCGACTGCATAGATCATTCAGTCGATCAAGCCGCTTTTGGGCTACAGCGCCACAGATGCTCACCTGGCATAATTCATTAGTCAGTTTTGCTCTTTCCGGGAGGCCGGGAAAGCGGTAGAGGACTTTCAGCTGGACAGTGGAGCCAGCGGACGGCAAATAATCATAGTCTGTTGCTCCGGGTTCAGGCAGGCATCAGCGGTTTATTTGTCACTGCCTCTAACTATTTCAATCTGGATTCGCACAATGCCGGTAATTATTGTATTTTTGGCACTGGGTTTCAGTTTGAAATGGACCGGCAGATCAAGACGTACGGTTTTCGTAGGAGTGGAACTAATTACTAACATCTACCAAGCAGGCATTACTTATGTTTTTTTGCTCTCGTCTTCAAGCAAGCTTTAGATTCTATCTGTCCCTGGCTGCCCTACTTAGTCTGGGCCTAACCGCTGCCCAGTCAGGCCTGGCTCAAGAACAGGTCGCAGAAGACGGAATCGAGGACTGGATCCTGGCGTCCATGTGCGCGGCGGATAATCGTTCGGTAGACCTGAGTCAGGCGCCATCCTTTACTTTTACGGGAGCTGATGGCAACAACCCGCGCCATCTCGATGCTGCACAGTCGGGTCTCACCACAGCGGACATGTCAAAACTGAAACTGGCCTGGGCGATCGCCTTCCCGGATACATCCAGCATGCGTGCCGCGCCGGTGATCGTTGGCTCGACAATTTTCTATTCTGCCACCGACTCGGGTCGCGTCTTTGCGCTGGATACCAATAGCGGTTGCGCAAAGTGGGTCTATGCTGCCGACACTCGCCTGCGTTCTTCAATGGCCTACGCCGCAATAGATGGTGTGGGTACGCTGGTGTTTGGTGACCAACGGGGCATGATTCATACCCTCAACGCGGAGACTGGTGAGGTGAACTGGGTCGCTAGCGGTCAAGCCACTGACAACCAGGCAATGATTACTGGCACACCCGTTATTTCTGGTGACAAGATAATCGTTCCGCTTTCCGGTTCCGGTGTTGTAACCGGTGGTAATCCGAACTTTGAATGCTGTGACAACCATGGCGCCGTCACCGCTTTGAATGTGCGTACCGGCGAAAAACTGTGGGAATACCACACCATGCCAGCGGCTGACTATACTGGCATGGTTAGCTCCACCGGTGTCAAACAGCGTGGTCCCTCAGGCGCACCGATCTGGACTACGCCGACGATTGATACGCAGCGAGGCCAGGTCTATGTCACCACTGGCGAAAACACCTCACACCCCACTACCGGCACTAGCGACTCGGTCATCGCTCTGAACCTGGAGACGGGTGAGGAAAACTGGGTCTTTCAGGCGTTAGCGAATGACATGTGGAATTTCTCTTGCAGCGCCGCGGGCCCGAATTGCATCATTTTGGCTGATACTAATTCCGTTGACTTCGATTTTGGTGGCCCGGCTATTCTAGTAGAAACAGATGACAGAGAACTATTGATCGCCGGCCAGAAATCTGGCGATCTCTGGGCTCTGGATCCGGTCACCGGGGCCGTGGTCTGGAATCAGCGTGTTGGTGAGGGTACAGCGTTGGGTGGCAATCACTGGGGCATCGCTACCGATTCCGAGCGCGCCTTCATGACCATCAATGATCCTGGCAATATGGCCGAGAATAACCAGCCGGGCCTCTATACTTATTTTGTCGGTACCGGCGAGCCAAGCTGGTCTTATGAGGTGCAGCCGGAATGCAACGACGAACGCAGCGACAGGCTTAGACGCTGTGAATCACTCTATGGTTTTTCTGCCACGCCGTTATCTGTGGACGGGGCTGTCATCACTGCAGGGCTGGACGGGCGTCTGTTTATATTTAATTCAGATACAGGCGAGCAGCTTTTTCAATACGATACCGTAGTGGATTTCGAAACGGTGAATGCAGTGGAGGGCTATGGCGGTTCGATTGATAGTCATTCCATCGCCGCGGGATCGGGCATGGTGTTTGTGGGTTCCGGTTACGGTTCGTTCAGTCAGGTATCGGGTAACGTATTATTGGCTTTCAAACCCTCTGAATAACAGCATCTCCGTCAGCACCTAATCGAAAGCATTCGGCTTAGAGCCTTTTTATTTTAGGTGCTGACACTTTACTTATTCAGGGTGATGAAATTCTCATAGCGTAACGTTTTGATCAAGAATAAAGGAATCGATGATGAAATCTATAAGCAAAATTCAACTAATACTAATTACTGTCGCGGCCACTCTCTTGGCACTGGCATCTACATTTGCCTCGGCGGAGATCGAAAAGTCTCGGCTCGATGCTATAGCCAGTGATCTGCAGGCGCGAGTCGACGAGTCTATGCTGTCCGGGGTAGTTGCACTGATTGCACAGGACGGAGAAATACAGATGAATCAGGCGTTCGGCTATCAGAACGTTGAAGATCAAGTGCCCATGTCTACAGACTCAATCTTCAGAATTTTTTCCATGACCAAGCCCGTTACCGGAACGGCGCTAATGATGCTCTACGATGAAGGCAAGTTTCAGTTGGACGACCCTGTGGAGAAACACATACCTGCACTGGCAGGTATGACTGTGTTTGTCTCCGAGGATAGCGATGGTAATTTCGTCACCGAGCCGGCTGGGCATCCAATGACAATTCGCGAGTTAGTGAGCCATACCGGGGGGCTATTGTATACACCACCGCTCTCGGGAGGCCCGGTTGCAGCAGCCTATTCGGCTGCGGGCATTAACGACCTGCCTAACTATACGCTGGCTGAATCCATTCCTGCTCTGGGCGATATCCCCCTAGCCTATCAACCAGGAACCCAATGGGTATACAGTATTTCCGTCGACGTACAGGGATACCTTGTCGAGGTTTTGTCGGGTCAAACCTTCGACCAATTCTTACAGCAGCGCATCTTTGACCCTCTTGGCATGATTGATACAAGCTTCTTCGTAGCCCCGGAAAAGGCAGATCGTTTAGCCAGACAGTACTTTCCCGCTAACGGTAGTTTGAGCCGAGTGGACGATGGTTCATTTCTCAAAGAGCCTAAGTTTTTCTCTGGTGGGGGAGGCCTGACTTCAACCGCGAGCGACTACATGAAGTTTGCACAGATGCACCTCAATGGAGGCGAGCTCGATGGTGTTCGTATTCTTTCTGAGGAGGCTGTTCAGATAATGCGCAGTAATCAGCTGCCGGATGCGGTGAAGAATATCGCCGACCTGTATCCGGGCAACGTCTTCGGTGTGGATTTCGCCATCGTCGACGAACCTGAGAAATACAACGGTGCGCCTAGAGGCACACACTGGTGGTGGGGTATCGCCGGCTCCTGGTTCTGGATCGATCCTGTAGAGGACATCATCGTGATCGGAATGATTCAGAATTCCAATATCCTGTATTCACTCGAAGTCCATGCGGCTATCAGAGAAGCTCTCTATCAATAACGTGAAAAGTATAGAAAAGATAAAAAGGACAGCAAGAATTTTTTGCTGTCCCCCTTTTATCTAGGGCGAGGTTATTCCCTGTGGAAATTCCTATTCAAGCACGCCGTTTTTCATAGGGCTATTAGCGGCAGGTGTCAGTTCCATGGCATGTTTCTGGCTGTGCCTAGCGTTAAACCAGAACGGGCAAAGAACCTAGGTAGTTTGTAGTACATCGCGTCTGCTGCCCGTTTTCATCAGGTCGCTAGGCGAAAATCGATTCATCTTTTTTGAGCTTAATCGTCAGGCAAACTATAAGCCATCACATACCCACCCGGAACTTCTTCATCGTCTGTTCCATCATCGACGGCCGTTTCCAATGACAGTCCACCGCCGCCATCGGCAACGGTTACAATTACATACTGCTTGCCAGTAGCCGGGCTGACATAACTCATTGGGGTTGCCGTAGATGAGCCTGGAAGAGAATCGGTCCAGACTTCTTCGCCGGTAAAGACATCGACCGCTCGGAAAGTGCTATCCACAACACCCGCATTAAATATCAAGCCACCCCCTGTTACAGCAGAACCCGCGTTATAGAACATACCCATAGGCAGAGGCATGCGGCTAGGGATGCCCAGTGGGCCCTGTTCTTCGGCTGTGCCGAATGGGCGGCGCCAGAGAATCTCCTGTGACGCCAGGTCTACGACCGCCAGCTCGCCATAGGGAGGCTCAAGGCAGGGCGCAAAGATCGGAGACAGGAAGAAGAAGGAATACACACCATAAGGGGTGCCGGCTTGTGCGCCGCCAATGCCGAATTGTGTGCTGTCCGTGACTTCATCGCGTGGAATCAGCCGCACTACCGATGGGTTGTGCATGGTATTGACTACCATCAGATGATTCACTTCATCGACAGCTACACTTCCCCAGTTCATGCCGCCGGCAACTCCGGGGTAGTACAGAGATCCGTATCCCGTTGTGGGAGGCGT
>CAJQHM010000028.1 GCA_905478195.1 uncultured Pseudomonadales bacterium | reverse complement strand
GGCTCTTAGACAATGAGAGGCATCGACTGTGCCTTCCATTCGGTCACGCCCCCGGAGAGCTTGAACACCTGTTCATGCCCCGCCGCCTGAATCTTCTTCGCCGCATCGCCGGAATGCTGCCCAAGCTTACAGACAACGATGACCGGTTTATCCTGATATTTCTTGAGCTCGGTAACTCGCTGATCCAGCTTTGCCAGGGGAATATGAATCGAATCGACGATGTGTCCGCTCTCGAATTCCTTCTTATCCCGCACATCCACAACGATGGCATCGCTTCGGTTTATCAGCATCACCGCCTGCTGTGGCCCCACGCCCTTGCTGCCTGTGCGCTGGTGGTAGAAGACAATCGCACCGAACGCAACCAACCATAGGCTGGATAGCACCAGGTGATTGCCAATAAAGTCTATAAATTGCGCCATAGTCTACTCGGTATTCCGGGGTTGGCCTGCGTGCCCAACTGTCTATCTAATTCTATAAGACACCTATCGAAGGGCTGAGTTGAGCTACGATTGAGCTACGCTTCAGATAAGATAAGGGCCGCAAAAAAGGGCTGCAAGTATACACGTGTCCCGTGGTTTTAAGAAGGTCTGCGCACGACTAGCCAGACATCGTTGCCTGCTGGCGGCATGACTACAGCGAGAAACGCAACCGGACGCAAGCTTCTCGCTATGCCTTACGCTTTCGAGGATAATAATACGCTCCAATTGGCAGCTTAGAACAGGAACCCGAAGCACCTCATGCTTGATAACGATACCGGCAAGAAAAAGACCGCGCTACTTCTAATTCTGGATGGCTGGGGCTATAGAGAAGAGACCAGCAGCAATGCTATTCACAGTGCTGATAGCCCGGTGTGGGATTCTCTGTGGAAGGACAGGCCCCACACCCTCATCGATACCTCGGGAAAATTTGTAGGCCTGCCGGCTGGGCAGATGGGCAACTCCGAGGTAGGCCATATGAATCTGGGCGCGGGCAGGGTTGTGTACCAGAGCCTGACCCGTATCGACAAAGACATAGAGGAAGAGACATTCTTCAGCAACCCGGTGCTGACCGGTGCCGTAAAGAAGTCCATCGAGGCGGATTCGGCGCTGCATATATTCGGGCTCATGTCTCCCGGCGGCATTCACAGCCACGAAGATCAGATTATCGCGATGATAGAGCTCGCCATTCGCAACGGCGCGCCGAGAATCTATCTGCATGCGTTTCTGGACGGCCGTGACACGCCACCGCGCAGCGCACTTCCTTCTCTGATTCGCGCGGAGAAAACCCTGACCGGGTCCAACAAGGGGCGAGTCGCTTCTATCTGCGGCCGCTTCTATGCCATGGACAGAGACAATCGATGGGACCGGATACAGCCAGCCTACGACATGCTTACCCAGAGTAAGGCAGAGCATCAATATGATAATGTCAGTGATGCGCTTGCCGCCGCCTACCAGCGCGACGAAGACGATGAATTTGTGCAGGCTACCCTGGTCGGATCGAAAGACGATGACTCGGCTACTGTTGCCGATGGTGACCTGGTCGTGTTCATGAATTTTCGAGCAGACCGCGCGCGCGAACTAACCCGCGCCTTCGTCGATGATGACTTCGATGGCTTTCAACGCGATGCGATGCCGCTACTTGGTGACTTCGTCACGCTTACCGAGTATGCGGCCGACATACCCGCCAGCTGCGCCTACCCGCCACAGAAACTCGACAACGTACTCGGCCAATATTTAGCCGACCAGAACAAGACACAGCTGCGCATCGCCGAGACCGAGAAGTATGCCCACGTGACATTCTTCTTCAATGGCGGACGCGAGACTCCCTTCGATAATGAAGAGCGCAAATTGATTCAATCCCCGGATGTGAAGACCTACGACCTGCAGCCCGAAATGTCGGCCTTCGAGCTCACCGATAATCTTGTCGGGGCGATTCGCTCACAGAAATATGACGCGATCATCTGTAACTACGCCAATGGCGATATGGTTGGGCACACGGGGGATTTCGATGCGGCAGTAAAGGCCGTAGAAGCCGTAGACAAGTGTCTGGCACAAATAGTAGCCGCCATCGAAGACACCGGCGCCGAACTATTGATCACCGCCGACCATGGCAATGTCGAGCAGATGCTAGACCCCGAAACCAATCAGCCACTTACCTCTCATACCAGCGGCCCCGTACCTCTGGTCTATGTTGGCCCCAGTAGTAGGCAGTTCATAAGTGAGGGCAGCCTGTCGGACCTTGCACCCACATTACTGTCACTTCTGGACATGCCTGTCCCCGAAGAGATGACTGGCAAAGTTCTTCTCGGACAGAAGCAACAGTAGAAAAAGAGTGGACAAAAAGCGAGTCAGCAAACTCTAAGGGCAGCACGATTTTTGCGATGAATGAGTTACTGCGCAATTCAATGTTAACTTTCCGGATCGCTCTGCTGGCAGCCTTTGTAGCTGCGAGCATGTCTAACTCTTCTTCCCTATTCGCGGCAGAAGCCGATGCTGCGCAGCAGGAGCTTGTCGCGCTAGGCAGCGCAATAGACGAAATTCAATCCTGGCTTGTTGCAGCAAGGTCTACTCAGACCAACGAGGTCGAAAATCTGCAGCGGGCAGACCTGAAAATCTCGGATCTCAGCCAATCGGTTAGCAGAACTGAATCCGCGCTGTCTGACATAGAATCTGAGATTAGCGCTCTCTCGCGACAAGCAGAAACGCTGGACAGCGAAAAAGCTGCGCAGAGTAAAATCCTCGAACAGGCTATTCGCACCGCTTACCTATCGGGCAATCAAAGCACCATAGAACTTCTGTTAAACCAGAATGATATTTCCAGAACAACACGCATGCTTCACTATCATCGGCTCTTTAGTGAGGCACAACTAGACAGCATCGCATCGTTTCAGAAAATCCTGGACGAGATAGCAACTGTTAATCAAGACCTGGCACTCAAGGCCGCGACTCTGCAAGCCGAACAGGAAACTCTACGCGCCAGCCTGCAAGATCTCAACGCATCGAAACAGCAGCGCAAGATTGCCCTGCGCCAATTACGCAGCGATATCGCCGCACGCAGCTCAGAATTGGAACAGCTGGAAATGGATCAGGTGCAACTGCAAGAATTAATTGAACAGATCAATCGCGCCGTTGCAGACATCCCCAGCGCAATGAGGAATGCTCCCTTCGATGCGCAGCGTGGCAAACTGCAGATGCCTGTTGCAGGCGAGGTACTCAGCGGCTTCGGATCTCGCTACGGCGAGGGCGACCTGCGTCGCCAGGGAGTCACACTTGCCGTTGCCGAGGGAACCCCGGTGCAGGCGATTCATCCAGGGCGCGTGGTATTTTCCGACTGGCTGCGCGGCACGGGGCTGCTAGTAATTATCGACCATGGCGAGGGCTATATGTCGCTGTATGGCGCCAATCAGGCACTGTCCAAACAGGCCGGCGACTGGGTCGATACCGGCGACATCGTCGCAACCTCGGGATTAGCCAATGACCCCACAGGGGGGCCGGGCAATGCCCAGACCCGCCCCGGCATGTACTTCGAAATCCGTCATCACGGCGAGGCCCAAAACCCAGCGAATTGGTTCGCGAAGTAACAGTTTCATTGCGCTGTGGCGGTCTATCCAGGCGCTTGAGTTAGTGCCCGAAGAGGCAGCTATCCAGACTCCCAGGGCCGCCCCATCTAATTTGCGTATTCAGACATAAACTGAAACACTAGGAATCGTCGTATAAACAAGTCTAGAGAGCCCACGCTTCCGTATCGGGCAAGTAGAGAATTATCAGGAATTAGCCATGACTTTTACTCCATCCACCTTTTCACGTTTCTCGGCAAGGCAGCTATTTTCTGGCTCTACAGCCGCGAGTCTTCCCCTGACGATCTTTCTGGGCTTGGCTCTTTCGACATCAGCGGGTGCCCAATCACAACAACAGGCACAGCAACAGGTTCTGCCCCTACCTCTAAACGAAGTTAGAATGTTCACCGAGGCCCTGGACCGAATACGCATGTCGTATGTGGAGGAGATTGACGACCAGACCCTGCTGGAAAACGCCATACGCGGCATGCTCGCGGGGCTAGACCCACACTCCGCCTATATGGCCGGTGATGAATTCGATTTACTCGAAGAGACAACCACCGGAGAGTTCGGTGGACTCGGCGTCGAGGTAGGCAGAGAGAATGGCTACATCCGTGTAATCAGCCCCATCGATGACTCACCCGCCGATCGAGCCGGCATCAAGGCAGGCGATCTCATTATTCAGATAGACAATAAACCTCTGCGTGAGATGTTGCCCGAAGAAGCGGCGCAGATGATGCGTGGCGCACCCGGTACCGATGTCACTGTCACCGTAGCCAGAGAAGGACAAGAACCTTTCGACCTTACTATCACTCGCGAAGTGATAGCACTTAGCAGTGTGCGCAGCCGAATAATAGCCCCCGGCTATGCCTACCTGCGCATCTCGCAATTTAGAGTCAACACCGGCACCGAACTCGAAGAAGAGATAGAAGAATTGTATGCCCAGAACGAAGCGATAGACCAGCCTATTAAAGGCATGGTCCTGGACCTGCGTAACAACCCCGGTGGAATTTTACAGGCATCGGTTTCCGTAGTAGACGCCTTCATTAATGAGGGGCGCATCGTCTACACCGAAGGCCGACTCGAGCAGACCGGCCTCGATTTCTCTGCGACACGCAAGACCGTGGCGGGAGATGTTCCTCTGGTAGTGCTCATCAACAATGGTTCCGCCTCGGCCTCGGAGATTGTCGCCGGCGCGCTGCAGGATCATGGCCGCGCCATCATCATGGGCAAGCGTAGCTTCGGCAAGGGTTCAGTGCAGACCGTGTTGCCTCTGGACGAGCGACGCGCAATAAAATTAACTACCTCACTCTATTTTACGCCCAGCGGTCGTTCGATTCAGGCCCAGGGAATTGAGCCGGATATCGAGGTCGACGAGGCGCTGGTTACGCGTCGTTCGCGCAATGTTATGCAATACAATGAGGCCGATCTCGCCGGCCATCTGGAGAACGGTAATGACGCTGCGACGGAAAACGAAAGACTGGCGGAGGCCTTAATCTCGGCAGAGGAGGTGCTGGTTAGCGACTATCCCCTGAACGAGGCGTTAAATGTTCTGAAGGGAATTAACGCGTTCAAACCGGCGCGCCCACTTAACAACACAGGCTCCTTCGCGCAACGTGATCTGAATTAAGATCACAGAGAAGATCAGAAAGAAGACCAGGACGAAAGCCAGAACTCAGGGAATCAAGGTTCAGATTCGAACTTCGATTCCCTTGTCGGCCATGTATTGTTTCGCTTGTTGGATAGAATATTCCTGAAAGTGAAAGATGCTAGCCGCAAGCACGGCATCTGCCTCCCCCTCCAAAACACCATCGACCAGATGCTGCAAGTTACCCACACCACCGGAAGCAATAATCGGCACCTGCACGGCGCGACTGACGGCACGATTCAGATCCAAATCGAAGCCTATCTTGGTGCCGTCTCTGTCCATGCTGGTTAGCAATATCTCACCGGCGCCATAGGTCACCATGCGCTTTACCCATTCGATCGCATCGATACCCGTTGGCTTACGCCCACCGTGTGTGAATATCTCCCACCTCAATGGCTCGCCTTCTTTCGATACCTGCTTGGCATCCACGGCAACCACGATACACTGAGAGCCAAATCGCTGCGCCGCCTCGCGCACAAACTCGGGATTGGTGACCGCCGCCGTATTGATAGCAACCTTGTCTGCCCCCGCGTTAAGCATTGCGCGAATGTCTTCCAGGGTGCGAATGCCACCACCGACGGTCAAGGGAATAAACACCTGACTGGCGATAGCCTCGACCGTGTGTACGGTGGTCTCTCTTCCCTCGTGACTGGCAGTGATATCCAGAAAGGTAATCTCGTCGGCTCCGGCATCACAGTAGCGCTTGGATACCTCCACCGGATCACCCGCGTCGCGGATATCGAGAAACTTAACGCCCTTTACGACGCGTCCATTCTCGCAATCCAGACAGGGAATTATTCGCTTAGCTAATGCCATGTTGAGTTAGGATCCCAAGTTCCACTTATTCGTCACAAAGTTGTTGAGCCAGGGTCAGATCGAGAGACCCCTCATAGATGGCGCGGCCGGTAATTACGCCCATAATTCCACCGCCGGAAGATTCTTCAGAGAGTTCTCGTATGGCAGCAATATCGGCCAGCTTGCTCACGCCACCGGAGGCGATGACCGGAATAGGCGAATGGTCTGCCAATTCCTTCGTCGCCTCGCGGTTTACACCACGCATCATGCCGTCGCAGTTTATGTCGGTATACACGATGGCCTCGACACCGAAGTCGGCAAATTTTTCAGCGAGCGTCACGGCAGAAACATCCGATACATCTGCCCAACCCTCGGTAGCCACCATGCCCTCGATAGCATCGATGCCAACAATAATCTTGCCCGGATAAGCCAGACAGGCTTCTCTTACGAACTCGGGGTTCTTAACCGCCTGCGTTCCAATGATCACATAGCTGACACCGGCATCCAGATAGAATCCGACGCTATCGAGATTGCGAATACCGCCACCGATCTGAATCGGCAGATCTGGATAGGCGGCGGCGATCTTGGTAATAATCTCGGCATTAACCGGAGTGCCGGCAAAGGCGCCGTTAAGATCGACGATGTGCAGCCGTCGCGCACCCTTCGCCTGCCAGATACCCGCCATGCTTGCCGGGTCGTCAGAGAAAACCGTGGAGTCTTCCATTCGCCCCTGTCGCAGGCGCACGCATTGTCCATCTTTCAAATCGATTGCTGGAATAACTAACATGTCATTACTCTTCACTTACTCTTTAACCATTTTTAACTATTGTTTAACTATTGCTTAACTATTGTCTAATTTTTTCCGGCGGCTAAGAAAAAATCTATACCGAGCCATCCCACTGCAAAAAATTACGCAGCAATGTCAGCCCTACCGTCTGACTCTTTTCGGGATGAAACTGGGTTGCGAAAATATTGCCATCGGCAAGCGTGGCGACAAAGTCTGCTCCGTAGTTTGTGATACCACTGACCATGTCGCGCATGTCAGTTTGCACATAGTAACTGTGCACAAAATAGAAGCGGCTATTATCCGGCACGTCTTTCCAAAGCGGATGATCGATAGTCTGCCTTACCTGATTCCAACCCATGTGCGGAACCTTTAAACGACCCCCATCTGCATCGCGCAGGTCATCGCCGAAATAGCGAACCTCGCCGTCGAGGAATCCAAGACAGTCGACGCCACCGTTCTCTTCGCTGGAATTCATCAGGGCCTGCATACCTACGCATATAGCGAGGACGGGCTTGGATTGAATAGCTTCCTTGACTATCTGATCGACGTCTAACCGAAGAATTTCTGCCATACAGTCGCGTATCGCGCCGACACCGGGAAAGATGACGCGATCGGCCGCTGCGATCTCGGTGGCATCGGCGGTCACGCTGACTTCAACCTGCTGATTCAGCTCGCTGCCGACATGCTCTAATGCCTTTGCAACTGAATGCAGATTACCCATGCCGTAATCGATTACTGCGATCTTATTCATCTGAGGAATGTTCTAAAAAGTAGCTCGAATTGTAGCTCGAATTAAAGTGCCCGGAGTGAAAATAGAAGCGAGGCCAGGCAGAAAGCAAAACTTTCCGCCGGTTTCACTGCCCCTAGAGTGTTCCCTTGGTAGACGGAATGACACCCGCCTGCCGAGGGTCTGCTTCGACCGCCATGCGCACCGCTCTTCCGAAGGCCTTGAAAATGGTCTCGATCTGATGGTGCGCGTTCTTGCCGCGAAGATTATCGATGTGCAGAGTAACCAGAGCGTGATTGACGAAGCCCTGAAAAAACTCGTGAAACAGATCCACGTCGAATGCGCCCACGGTGCCCTTCACGAATTGCACGTGGTAGTCCAAACCAGGCCGACCTGAAAAATCGATCACTACTCGAGACAGTGCCTCATCAAGGGGCACATAGGCGTGGCCGTAGCGGCGTATCCCTGTCTTATCCAGGGCCTGATCGAAGGCCTGGCCAAGCGTGATACCGATGTCTTCGACGGTGTGATGGGCATCGATCTCCAGATCACCCACCGCCTTGATCGAGATATCGATCAATCCGTGTCGTGCAATCTGATCCAGCATATGATCGAGAAAAGGCAGCCCCGTGTCGACCTCGAGCTTACCCGTACCATCGAGGTTCACGGCTACCGAAATCTGGGTTTCCTTGGTATTACGTTCTACTGATGCTGTTCTCATGGTCGGCCACTGTAGTTGAGATTGCTAGAGTACGAGCTATTTGGCATGCCTGATCGCTATAGCCGCTCTAGATAGAGAAGGGACTATGCCCCCTCTGGAAAGAGCGCATTATAATGCCCGCTCTGGCGCATTGAAAGCAGCAGATACGGGCAATTCGAGCTAGCGCCGCCCTTGGTGCAAGTGATAACCCAATCCGTTAAACTGAGTGGGGCGCCGGGTTTGGACGAATTCGTAACTCTATACAAGAAATTTGCCCTCACAAATCACACTGACCAGGTAGACATGATTAAGAAACTCGCCAGATTGCTTCTTGGATTAGTCCTGCTATTAATTGTAGCGGTCGTGATTCTGCTCATGTCTGTGAACACAGATCAGAATAAGGCGGCAATTCAGGCCGCCGTACTCTCCAGCACCGGCTACGAGCTCACTATCGCCGGCGACATGGACATCTCCTTCTTCCCTTCCGTGGGGCTCACGCTCAACGACGTTCGCCTGAAGAATCCGGCATCGCCCCTGGAGCTTGCCTCAACATCGGCAGCCCTGCTGCAGGTAGACCTGCGCGCATTAATAGGCGGCGAAATTTTTATTCGCGAGTTATCTACCGATGATTTTCATATCAACTATTACATTGATGCGCAGGGCATAAGCAACTGGAACACTCAGGCGCCTGGTCTCAGCGTCGGTTCGACACCCGCCCCTACTCAGTCATCATCCACGCAGCTACAGAATATTCCTGCAGCGGCAAACGGCCCCGACATCGTTACCGTATCTTTTGAGCAGCTGCGCATCGAGAACGCCAGCGTCGACATTCAAGACCTCTCCCAGGGCCTGCGCTACAGCGTCAACAATCTGAATCTGAGCAGCCAGAACACCAACATCGAAGGACTGCCCTTCGATGTTGAAATGGATTTCAATTTTCTGAACAACGGCATGACCAAGCCGATGACCATGGGCTTCAGAGGAAACATAACTGCAGACATCAACGCGGGGAATATCGACGTACGGAATATTAACTTCAATCTTACCCCGATGTTGCTGCTGGGCGAGATTAGCATAAGCAACCTACATGACGCCCTTGCCTATCAGGGCTCGCTATCATCCAATGAGTTTCATGTCTTTGGCCTGATGCAAACCATTGGAGCACGCGAGACACAAGACGAGTTCGATGCCTCGGGCTCACTCATGCAAGATACTGCTAATCCTCTGGCAAGCATTAATCTGAACTTCAGTGGCGATGATGCCGGCATAGAAATTCCAGAGATGATATTGCAACTATCCAATAGCACCATAGAGGCCGAGGCGAATGTGAATTTCGCAAGCGGCCTGCAACCCGCTAACATTAGTTATGAAATTGTAAGTAATCAGATCGACCTAACTCCGTTTCTGGCGTCTAGCACCTCAGAGGAAATACCCACAGACGAAGTGACAGCCGGCGCCGACAATGTCGCTATCGAGCCCACTGATACAGTTACACCTGCCCCTCCCCCTGCAGCGGGTACTCCAATATCTAGCGAGCTACTCAATTCGTTTAATGTGATTGGCTCAATCGCGATCGAATCTCTGCTGGCCAACGAGTTTCAATTTACCGGCATCAACATATTTACCAACATCGAGGACGGTGTACTAGATGTCGAGCTGCAACCGGTTTCTGCATTCGAGGGAAGCATCGCAGGCAATATTCGATTGGACGGCCGCAATGAAGACGCCGCGCTGAGTACACAGCTGTCTGTTAGCCAACTCAACGTGATTGACCTTGCCCCCAGCGTCTCCAGACTCAACTCGGTCACCGGCAATCTCGATGTAGAAGTGGACCTCAGCGCCAGCGGACAAAACAGCAATGAGCTGATGGATTCACTGACCGGCTCCACCACCTTCGCCATAACCGAAAACAGCGTAGACATAGGCGTAATCAAACAGGTATTTACCGCAATTTCCGCCCTAAGCCCGACCGGCAGCACCATAGAACAATGGCCGGATGTAATTCGCTTCGCCGAGCTCGGCGGCTTCATCCTGTTCAATGGCGGACTTACAGAGAACCAGCAGATCAATCTGCGCATGGACAACTTCGACATTTCAGGCACTGGTGGTATCGATCCGATGCAGCAGAACTTTGACTATGATTTATTGTTCACCATTCTGGGCGAGCCCTATCTGCAAACCATATCCGTAGACGAGCTCTATCACGACGTGTCCTGGCCGGTAGAATGCGCGGCTAACTTCGCGGATGAAGTTAACCAATACTGCAGGCCCGACTTCACCCAGGTGCGTGAAATATTTACGCAGCTGGGCACTAACGCCGTGAGAAATCGTTTGAATGAGGCCATCACCGATCAACTTCCAGAGGAAGTGAGAGACGGTGCCAGAGGCCTGCTTCGAAACCTGCTGAATTAACACGTCGATCTCTCCACCTATGCCAAGCAATAAAACTCTCTTCTCGCAACAGCTTCTGGACTGGTTCGATCAACACGGCCGTCATGACCTGCCGTGGCAAACCGACCGCACACCCTATCGAGTGTGGGTCTCTGAGATAATGTTGCAGCAGACTCAGGTCGCCACCGTCATACCCTACTTCGAGCGCTTCATGGCGCGCTTTGACAGCGTCGATGCACTCGCCGCTGCACAGACTGACCAGGTACTTCATCTGTGGACCGGCCTGGGCTACTACGCCAGAGCGCGCAATCTGCACAAGGCTGCGAAGACAGTAGTGAACTCCCATGCAGGCGTATTTCCGCAAACCGTCGACGGCCTAATGGAACTGGATGGCATCGGCCAATCAACAGCCGGCGCTATCGCGGCAATCTCCCTGGGCGTGCGCGCAGCTATTCTGGATGGCAACGTTAAACGCGTGCTGGCACGCTACCACTGCATAGCAGGCTGGCCGGAACAGTCCGCCGTAAAGAAGCAACTCTGGGAAATTGCAGAATCTCTAACACCGCCAGAGCGTGTCGCCGACTATACCCAGGCGATCATGGATCTGGGCGCCACCCTCTGCACCCGCAGTAAACCCGCCTGCCAGAGTTGCCCCTTTCATGCAGATTGCGCGGCTTACCAGCAAGGGCGCACGGCAGAATTCCCCGGCAAGAAAGCAAAGAAGACACTACCGGTTAAATTCGTAGCCATGTTTGTAGTGCTTAACGACGCGGACGAGGTGCTGCTACAGAAGAGACCGGATACCGGCATCTGGGGGTCTCTCTACAGCCTGCCCGAATCACCCGAGACAGACTCCCTGCCCGAATTAGGCGGCGTCAGCCTCAACGAACAGGGAGATGGCGCAAGAGATCAACTCGAGGTAATCCGACACAGTTTCTCCCACTACCATTTAGACATCACCCCGGTGTGTCTGCGCGCCGGCAAACAGGATGAAATAGCGGAAACCGATCGCTGGCTCTGGTACCCTTTAGACCACTCATTGGAAGTCGGATTGGCAGCACCGGTTAAGAAGCTACTATCCAAGTTAGCCAAGAATTCCTAACTACAACTCTAGATCCAAGCAATAAAAGACGAGAACAGCTATGTCACGCACGGTCCACTGCAAGAAATACGACAAAGAACTCCCTGCTCTGGCAGCGCCTCCCTACCCTGGGCCAAAGGGCCAGGAGATCTTCGAAACCGTCTCAAAGCAAGCCTGGGGCGAGTGGCAAGCCCAGCAGACCATGCTAATCAACGAAAAGCAGCTAAATATGATGAACGCCGACGATCGTAAATACCTGCAGAACCAGATGGATAGGTTCCTCAACAACGAAGATTTCGACCGCGCCGAGGGCTTCGTACCCGAAAGCGAGTAAATTCGCCGCCTCTCTTGACTAAAAAGCCCAGATTCTATTTAATACGCGGCTTGCGCAAAGTAGCGCCTCACCAAGGCTAACTTAGATTTTGAGCGTCGCGAGCGAAGTTAGGACGAGGCAAAGGCCGAATCAAATGAGGGGGCGTACTTGAGTACGTGACCGAGAGAGATATCAGACTTTAACGAGATAATACCGAGCACAGCAGATCAAAAAATGCTCAGATAACTCAGTTGGGTGAGACCCAGCGTTTTGGAAGCGATAGCTTCCAGCGATAGTCGAACGACAGCAATCTATGATCGCTGGCTGGAATGAGCAGAGGAGCAATGCGAAGCATCGCCAACACGTGCAGGATGCACGCATTTAGCAGAAGTATTAATACGCCCAGGTAGCTCAGTCGGTAGAGCAGAGGACTGAAAATCCTCGTGTCGGTGGTTCGATTCCGCCCCTGGGCACCATAACTTCTTGTTATCAATAACTATTTTATTTACTCCCCACCCCGTATTTTTTGGCACACCCTTAGCACACTCTAGTATTCCCACAAATCAGGCTATACACTGGTTGAAAAACTAATTGGTGTTTACTGTGCCTAAGTCCATCAGCGTTATAGATAAAAAAGTGAAGCTGTACAAACGCAGCCGAAGCAATGTTTGGCAGGCTGAAATCAAGTTGCAGAATGGCAAGCGCGAACGGTTTAGCACTGGCACTGAAGACGAAAATGAAGCAAAAGAAAAAGCACTAAAGCTATTCTACGGCGCAGAGACTAGAGCCGAAAATAAACTCCCCCAAAACACTCGCAAGTTTCGTAACGTTGCCAATTTCGCTATTAACCGAATGCAGTCTGAATTAGACAGTGGAAGCGGTAAGATTATTTACAATGACTATATCCGAGTCATCAAGGAATACCTCCTACCTTTTTTCGGCAATTATAATGTAGATAACATAAACGTTCCTCTGCTCGCCGATTACTCAACTTGGCGAGATGAAAAAATCAGAAATGCAAAATGGATGAAGAAAGTCGATGCAGCAAAACGTCGCGCAACGACTGCAAAAGAACGCAATGCTGCAGACAATATTGCGAAGCCCCAATATAAGGCTATACAAAGCACCATCAATACTCATAACTCTGCACTAAATCGAGTTTTGGATGAAGCACTACAGCGGGGATGGATTACCGAGTCTATCAAACCCACCCTGCTCAACAAAGGTGTTAAAAGTGAGAGTAGAGGGGCATTCACTCAAGAAGAGTATAAGCAAATTTATTCAAACCTTGCCGCATGGACTAAGGAAGGACACAGAAGGGAAACCCGGGAAATACGAGAAGTCCTTCGAGATTATGTTCTATTTTTATCCAATACCGGAGTAAGGCATGGAACTGAAACAGAAGCGCTTCGATGGAAAAACGTCTCTTGGTATATCGAAAAAGCACCTGCAGACAAAGACAGCAATAAGCCTCAAAAGTATCTACAAATTGACATAATCAAAGGGAAAACAGGGAAACGGACAATAATCGCGCGAGACATGATGGCGGTCTATTTGGAAAGGCTGCTAAAGCTAAACCCGAACATCAAACAAAAAACTCTGAATGCAGTTATCTCCGCTAAACTTGATGAACCTTTGTTCGTCACTCGAAGTGGCCTTCACGTATCAACGGATACCCTTAGAGCATCATTTAAGCAATATCTCAACAAGCTCAATTTACGAGTAGGCGCGGACAATAAAGTCCGGTCGCTCTATAGTCTAAGACATACTTACGCTACGCTAGCACTTCTCAATGGTCGAAGCATTCACCAATTAGCAGTGCAAATGGGTAATAGCACAGCCATTATTGAACAGTACTATAGTAAACTGAGCGCTCAACTAAACGCTTCAGAGCACAGTGGCCGGAAGCAATTCGATACAGCTTTTGCAATAGATCAACTGGATGGAAAATGACCGAATACGTCGGCACACAGTTTGTGTAACTATTAGGATGATGACGGGCAGCACAATCACCTAGCTTTTAGATATAGAGTTATTCGGTATGAGCAAGAATAGATATCTACTATATATTTCACTTCTCTATTTTAAAGTCCTATTGGCCACGACGGCCTATAAGAAATATTGTCAGGCAAAAATTACCGATGACGAAACCTCCGAGAAAGAACTTTTAGATCAACACCCTAATATTGAAAAGATCTGGTTGTTTTGGGGGGATATATATAGTTTTGATAAAGACCCCAATGAGGTGAAATATTTCCAACAGTGGTTTGATCAAAACCAAGATAAATTCTGGGATGTCACTTTTAATAAGGTGAAATTAGTCAGAGAAGGGGATGTAATTAGGGCAAAAAAGGGATTCATCTATTGCACTATACCTAAAGGGATAGATGCTCATATGATATCTCACTTATTCAGAAGAACCGCAGATCAGATAAAATCAGCAGCAAACAAGGAAGGCGGAGATTATGTGCTTTCTCTCAATAAGGACAAAAAACGCTACACACCTCAGAAAACCCTTCAATACGAACGAGCTATTACAGTGCTCTACTGGCGAAATTACTTGGGCCTTAG
>CAJQHM010000027.1 GCA_905478195.1 uncultured Pseudomonadales bacterium | reverse complement strand
AATGTGTTGCTCCAATATCCAATTGGCCCGCCGTCGATTTAGATGAGTCGTTCCCCATTGGCGACATCGGCTGTAGCCGAGCCGCTGCTTGCCACCGAGGGGTCTGGCACGGCAAGCACTACCGCTCCCTCCTTATTGGTAAAACCGGTTACCAGACATTCAGACATGATAGGACCAATCTGTTTCGCAGGGAAATTTACCACGGCCATTACCCGCTTTCCCACAAGCTCCTCTATCGTATAGAGGTCTGTGATCTGGGCGCTAGATTTTTTCATCCCTATCTCTTCACCAAAATCTACCTGTAGCTTATAGGCTGGTCGGCGGGCCTCGGGAAACTCCTCCGCCGCGACGATAGTTCCTACTCTAAGCTCCACCTTCATAAAGTCATCCCACTGAATCTGTTCCATAGCCTGTTTCCTTTCAAATACCCACCGCTCTGTTCCGGATAGTAACACTTCACCTGCGATTCCATCGATAGCGAATTGACTCTACATTCGGTCGGAGTAGTATGAGTCAAGATGTATTCAGTATACTGAGAGCGTATCTCGATGAGAATATTAAATGTGGCACTTGTCACTTTAACCGCAATTTCATTAAGCGCCTGCACTGTGCCAGGGTGGATGCCCCGCGGCGACGCAGATCCAGGAGAGATACTTCTACTCGGCAAATCTACAACGTTACTGTTCTTCACCAACGTCGCCAATTTCGATAGTGAGGTGGGCCTGGAGGCGAGTGCTCAATATAAATTAACGATTACACGACTCAGCAATTGGGTGGATAGTAGTATAGAAACAAATGAGAAGAACCAGGATCTGGACCAATATGGCTTTGCAGACAGCCTTATGCCCCTAGCGGCGATGGCACTGCTAAAACGCTCCAGAGACCACAACTGGTTCGAACTGATGCTGTTACAGGCTAATTGCAAAGGCAGCAGCCTACGCGGCATTTCCGATTTAAATTTTGATGAAGCTAGTGGTAGTTACAACTTCGTCGCAACTTGTGACGGCAAACTCTCCCTGTATGTTAATGACAGCCATGGCTTTTACGGCAATAACTCAGGCTTCGCCAGCATTTCTCTGTCTAGGGTAAATTAGTTGTCGTCACTTCTAAAAGAGGAGTGAGCGATGCACACACTACAACAGATACTTAACCAAAAGGACACTGACGAAATCTGGTCAGTCGTCCCCACATCCACCGTGTTCGAAGCAATTCAGGAGATGGCCGACAAGCGCGCGGGCGCCTTGCTCGTCATGGATGGAGACAGGCTTGAAGGCATCATCTCTGAGCGAGACTATGCCCGCGAAGTGATTCTAAAGGGACGTAGCTCGAAGAAGACCCTGGTCGGAGAAATCATGAGCAAAGAAGTCGTTACCGCAGCCCCAACTAGCAGCGTTCAAAGTTCATTAGAACTCATGACGCAGCATCGTATTCGTCATCTGCCCGTTGTGAATGACACTGAAGTAGTTGGTGTGATTTCTATCGGCGATCTGGTGAAGAACGTAATTGCGATACAACAGACAACTATAGAGCAACTTGAAAATTACATCAGGATGTAGCAGTTACGAAATTTTTTCAAGGGGTTGAAACCCGTCGTTAAACAGAGTCTTGCCGCAACTGTTCGACGGTGTACCCGCCTGCACTGTGTTTACTAAATCGGAGAATCTGATTGATGCAGCGCGGCTGCTCATCGGGCACGTGGGTCACATACAGAATATTAGTCTGCGCGCACTGCGCAATTATGTCTAGCACAGCCAGGATTAATTGCCGATGGTAGTCGTCCAGACCCACACAGGGCTCATCCAGAATGAGTATGCGCGGCCTCTTCACCATCGCCCGGGCGAGCAAGACTAGTCGCTGCTGCCCAAAAGAAATCTCATGGTAGTAATGTGTCTCTAGCTGCTGCAGACCTAGAGCTTCGATCCAGGATCTCGCCCCCTCAATCTGCGCTGCTCCCGTTTCATCGTACAGGCCGACTGAATCGAAGAAGCCGGACACGACGACATCGAGAACTCGCCAACCTTTACTATATTTATTATGCAGCTCATTCGAGACCACACCGAAGTGCTTCTTGGTCTCCCAGATAGTCTCACCGCTTCCCTTCAAGCGAGAAAACAGGAATACCTGTTGCCCATAACCCTTGTGATTCTCGCCGTCTATCAGGCTTAGCAATGTAGACTTGCCACAACCATTGGGCCCCTCAATCACCACGTGATCTCTAGCGGTCATCAGCCAATTGACATCAGTCAGCACAGTGATGTCCCCATAACTGGCAGTTACATTCTCCAACCGGATTAGCTCTTCATCGTCATCTCTTGCCCCAGCATTCATTGGCAGGAGTGTGCCTAGCCTTTCCGGGACTTGGGCGCGAGCACTCTCTATCTGCACGTATTCTGAAGACCCCATGACTTCATCCAGAATTCCCTGCCTGACCATCCTCATGCCGGATGCATCCTGCCGCATCAGCGCCATATGACTCGCCCCCGGCAAGATATCTTGTGCACGCCTGCACAGTTGCAGGCTGCTGAAACTCTCGTCCATAGAGGCTCCTATCGTGTTTCTGATCTGCTCCTGGGATGCCCTATCGATACTCTCGAGCGGGTCATCCAGAATGAGTAGGCGCACCGCGCCTTCTCGATAGGCGTACAAGGCTCTTGCTATGAGCACCTTGCGCATCTGACCCGAGGACAGAAAACGGATGCCTTTGCTTAAAACACCTTTCAAAGCTAGCTGTTCTACCAGGCGCGCAAACAGGCTGTCATCCTGAGTCTGACGCGCTCTCGATGCACGGATTAACTCCTCGACGACAGTGCCTTTATCCTGCGCGTTACTGCTGTATTCGCTGATATCCAGTCGATTATCTCTCGCCCATAGCCGCTGCTGCTCCTCGAAGGAAACGGCATAGAGATCGAGGGCCGGATCAAAACTAGTCGCGTAGCTTACATAACTGCTGGATTCGCGTCTTTTAGCAGCGATCAGATTTGCCAGTAGTGTCTTGCCACTGCCATTGCGCCCAAAGACACACCAATGCTGCCCTCGCTCGATGGAAAAATGCTCCACCTTCAGGAGTGCCTGTCCACCGATACGGCATTGTGCCTTGTCTACTGCTACTAATGATTTCATGAGGGCGATGTTGCCACAGTTACACGGGATATTCCTGCCTTGGGGTGCAGATTGAGCAAACTCTGATCGCTTATAAAAACACACTTGAATTCAGGCAAGTTCTTGCAATTCAATATTGCTGTAAGTAAGCTTCGCGCCATGGAAATCTCCAGTCTCGACATGCTTAGTTTTCTCTGGTTTGTACTCTGCTGGATGGGTTACAGCTACTTCGCGCGGCACCAGGCGAAGAAGAAAAACAGCCTATCCAGCGTGCTCTATCGATATCGCAAGGAATGGGTATTAAAGCTGTCTCGCAGCGGAATGAGCGAAGTAGATGCCGAATTACTCGCGAGCCTGGAGCGGCAGGTTTCATTCATGGCCTCAACTTCACTGCTTATTCTGGCGTCTCTTGTAACTGTCCTCAGTGCCGCCAGCGATGAGTTTATGAGCATGCCAACGCTGCGCTTTGTCGAGGAAGTTACTCCTGAAGTTGTGCAGATGAAACTACTGCTAATGATATTTATCTTCGTCTATGGCTTCTTCACCTTTAGCTGGGCACTGCGCCAGTATGGCTTCTGCTTTATCCTGTTTGGTTCGTCTTTCAATACGGTTAGGTACTACAAGGACAGCGCTGGCGACAAGTACCAGGCTAAGGCCATGCCACGAGACTTCAATGCCATGGCTAAGGTTCTGGACCGCGCAGCCCATAGCTATAACTACGGCATACGCGCCTATTATTTCGCCATGGCCGCTCTGGCCTGGTTTATTAACGACTGGGTGTTTATGGCTGCCTGTGCGGTGATCATACTCGTGCTGTACCGCCGCGAGTTTAAGTCGAGCTCATTGACCGCCATGGTAGCCGCCCGACTCGTGGACAATGTCCACGAAGAGGATGAGATTCGCTTCGATTGAATGGCGCGGTCTAAAACGCATCTGCAGGAAAATCATCGACCTGTATAGCAAGATATCTCGCAGCCTCTGCGGCCAAATAGTCAGCCGCCTCGGTCTTGCTACATAGCTTATTCTTAATCGCCGCCTTCAGTAGCGCTTCCAGATCGTCTGCTGCTTCCAGCTTTCCTTCCTGGATCGCCTGCCTGATGACATCTCTTGTCGACTTGGTAGACAGCAGTTTGGTGAAGGCGTCTTCGATGATAAAACTCGGATCGCTTGCGTCTTTGCCGATGTACATTGGCTGACTGATACGCTCTCGAAGCTCACTGTCTTCGAACATAGTCTTAACCATGGTCTGTTCCAGGGCATCGTTAGGCAGCTTATAGCGTCTACCGAACGGAAAGACCACCAGCTTTAACAACCAGGCTATTGGCTTGTTAGGCAGGTTCTCGAAGAACTCGCTGAACGCTATCTGGCAGTTGTACATGGCCAGCTGAATATTCCAATCGACATAGGGAAGATCTTCAGTCTTGCTGCCATTGTCGCGGTAGTATTTCAGTACGGCGGTGGCTAGATAGAGATTGCTCAACACATCGCCCAGGCGTGAAGACAGTCTCTCCTTGCGCTTCAGCGCACCCCCAAGCAGCATCATAGAAATATCCGAGACCAATGCCAGCGACGAACTCATACGCGTTATCTGTCTGTAGTGTTTCGCTGTCGCATCATTCACCGGAGCTCTGGCCACTAGAGCAGAGCTCAGACTTAGGCTCAGTGTGCGGACAAAGTTACTAAAACAGTAACCTGCGTGGCGAAAGATAAGGCTATCAAATTCTTTCAGTCCCGCCGCTGCGTCCTCATCCTGCGCCGCCTGCATCTCTCTAAAAATAAAGGGATGACAACGAATAGCGCCCTGACCAAAAATTATAAGATTGCGCGTTAATATGTTCGCGCCCTCCACCGTGATGGCGATAGGCACGCTCATATAAGCATAGGCAAGGTAGTTCGACTGGCCCAGGATAAGACCTCTACCACCATGCACATCCATCGCATCTTGCACCACCTTGCGCGCATTCTCTGTCATATGATACTTCGCGATAGCAGATACCACAGAAGGCTTGATATGAAGATCAACAGCACCGGCTGTCATTACACGCGAGGCCTCCAGCTGATAGGCATAGCCTGCTATGCGCGACAAAGCCTCTTCGATGCCTTCGAAGTTTCCTATGGGCATATTAAACTGTGTGCGTATACGCGAGTAAGCGCCTGTTAGCCTATAGCAGACCTTGGCTATGGCCGTTCCCAATGCTGGCAGTGAGATTGCGCGACCCTCGGAGAGGCAATCGACCAGCATCTGCCATCCCTTGCCAGCATAGTCGGGTCCACCGATTATCCAATCGAGGGGAACGAAAACATCCCTGCCCTGTGTCGGCCCGTTCATAAAGGCCATGCCCATGGGAATATGTCGGTTGCCATGCACAACACCTGGATGGTCAGTAGGTATCAGGGCGACCGTGATTCCGAGTTCAACCTCCTCGCCCAAGAGATGATCCGGGTCATACATCTTAAACGCCAAGCCCAGAACCGTGGCCACCGGCGCCAGGGTTATGTAGCGTTTGTTCCACGTAAGTGAAAGGCCCAGACATTCCTTGCCGTTGTATTGCCCCTTGCAGACGATTCCCGAGTCTATAATCGCCCCCGCATCGCTGCCCGCCTCAGGGCTAGTAAGACCAAAGCACGGGATCTCTGTGCCATTGGCCAGCCCGGGAAGATAGCGCTGACGCTGCTCGTCAGTGCCGTACTTTAAGAGAAGTTCTGCAGGCCCCAGAGAATTCGGCACCATAGCGGTAACTGCCGCACTACTGCTCTTGCTAGCCAGCTTAGTGACGATGCTGGAATGAGCGATGGCTGAGAAACCGAGGCCGCCGTATTCCTTGGGAATAATCATCCCGAGAAAACCCGCATCCTTCATGTACTGCCAGGCCTCTGCTGACATGTCTTTATCGTGTTGCACGATCTGCCAATCATCCAGCATAGCGCAAAGAGTCTCAGTCTCGTTGTCTATAAACGCCTGCTCTTCTTCATTGAGCTCGGGCTTCGGGTAACTGAAAAGCTCATCCCAGTCAGGGTCGCCCTTAAATAGTTCTGCCTCCCACCATACATCGCCTGCCTCCAGCGCTTCCATCTCGGTTCTGTTCATGGGTGGCAGAACGCTCTGAAAGAATTTGTACAATGGCGTCGTCACCCACCTGAGACGCAAATCCGTAGCGAGATAGGCAATGGCTGCCAGAACAAGAAATAGCCACGGCAACCAGGCAAAACCACCATAGAACGTCATGGCAAGGAGAAGCAGCAACATGGAACCGAGAATGGTAGACATGCGCGCACGTCTATAGGCGAAAACCCAGACCAGGGCCAATGCGATCAGTGACTGAACTGTGGTGCTCATACTTATCCTGCTCCATGGTAAGAACTCATTCGCAGCTGTCTTTACTTAATACCCAGTTTCCTGGCAACACGACGAAGTAGGCTGTCCGGTTTAGGCAGCTGGTAGTCTGCGCTGTCGGGAATCCAGTAGGGCTCGCGAAAATTCAACTGATCGGCGGTGCTGTTCATGGGCGTGTAATATTTGCAGTCGGCAAAATAGTAGTGAGTTACCTGTGAGTGCCGTGTTCGCGTCAGATCTTTCTGCGGCGCACCCCCATGCAGTAAATTGGCGTGCCAGATTAGCGCCTCGCCCTTCTTGATAACACCGTACTCCCCTTGCAACTGCTCCCTCTCTATAACCTTCTGAATACATTCTTCGTATTTGTGATAATTGTGATAACCCGGCTCGAGATCGAAATCGTGCATGGAATATTCATGCAGCTTATGACTACCCGGGTAATAGAGTAAGGGGCCATTGTCTTCGTCGATATCTTCCAAGGCTACCCACACCCCCGCCATATAGTTGCTCGGTATTGAGTTGAAGTGAACAGTATCGGAATGAGTGAACTGCCGCGTGCCGATGGGGAAATTCAGGGTCTGAAAGGGCAGCGACTGCCTCCCAACAAGCTGCTGCAAAGCCTGCGCGATGCTCATGTCTCTCGCTAACTGCCTCACTTCGTCTATCGACTTCCAGGCGTCCTGCACTCTAGCAGGCAGCGTTGGATTCTGCTGATAATCTTCCGGATAGAGTGGCTGCACCTTTTCCACTATGGCATCGAGCATTGACTCATTCAGTGAAAAATCGGCAACCAGATAGCCCCGCTCGTTGAACGCCGCGACCTGCGATTCAGTCAACACAGACTTGCTGTTTTCTTCCATGTTCATAGCTCCAATTCTCTTAAGGCCTCTTGCCCAGCGCTCGCTGCATAACCTCATTCTGGATAGTCATCATATGACCTATAGAGCGACGCCAATATTCAGAGTTGTGTCGTCCATGATTCTGCATATAGTCAAACGGCACATTGTTTAGAATCAATAACTGCGCCATTTCCCGCGCCTCCTGCACTAAACCGTCTTCGGTTCCAGAATCCATATAGATGTGCGGCATCTGACTTCTGGGGACCTCATAGATAATAGTAAAAGGGTCGTAGGCTTCAGCCTGCTCAGCCGTAATAAAATCGACGCCCTTGGGTGTGCGCTCACCCTGGGTACTGAAACCGGGGATATCTATAATCTTGGAGATGAAGGCATCGGCCTCGTCAATTCTCGCCTGACGCTGCGGGTCTGTAGTGCCAGGCCCGCGATCTGCTCCTGCGCGGATAGCAGCAGCCGCCGTACGCGCATGGCCGAGAGCGCCGCTGGTGCTTCCTATCGAGACAAAGAGCTCACTGTTCCTAAGCCCCATGGAATAAGCACCGAAGCCTCCCATGGATAGTCCTGCGATGGCGCGACCCTCTCGGCGCGCCTCGGTACGGTAGTTCTTGTCTACATGAGCGAGGACATCGACAACGATATGATCTTCCCAATTGTTGCTCTGGCCGTCATCGCTGGAGGCATAATTAATAAACCAGCTATTCCCACCATCAGGCAGCACGACAATCAGATCATTCAAGTTGCGAGCATAGAACGCAGCCGCCAGATTTCGACCCCACACCGTGTAGTTCTGCATATAGCCATGCAACAAATAGAGCACGGGGTAGCGCGCATCGCTCTGGTAATAGCCCTCGGGCAAGACGATATCAAACTTCATACGTCTATCTACCGCGGGGCTGTAAAATTCTACGGTTTCAAGACCAGAAGGAATTGGCGCGGCAACTGGCTCTAGTTCGTTAGTGCTCTGGGCACTCAGCCTGGCTATCAAGATTGGCCCTAGCAGCACGATGGCAAGGAGTTGCCGATTGGAAAGAGTTAAAACTTTCATTGATTTTCACCAGAACAAGAATCTGTTTGACAGGTTTTTCCATAGCCGGAATTCTACCGCAAAACGCTAGTTCCTTCCCGGGTTTCTGGCTCTTCATAGCCAGCTGCAAAGATGGATTGCCGTAGCAGAAAATGGGATTGCACAGGATTTTAGGGACGTGGTTTTACTCTTGGCAAGAATGCTGCAAATAGCATCGCCTGGCCTACTCGGGAGATGAAAACTCGAGCCAGTAATTATTTCTGAACAAGAAAGTCGAATGTCATCTCCACGATAGAAACGTTGCCTGCCTATAAAGCGCCATCTAGCTCAGGCATTTCTATCTTTAGCACCTGCCGCGTACTGCGTAGAATTGCCCAGAGATAACGACCATCGTCAGACCGGTCCCAGGCGATACCCTGGCCGTTAAGACCGGGAATACGAATAGTGGCCAGCCAGTCCAGTTCCGAACCATCCTCGGGCAGGGCCATGACATAGACCTCCGGGTCATCATGACCGCTCAGATAGAGCAAGCCATCCCGGCCCCAGGAGCCACCAGAATTGCTCATCGGCGACATCCTTCGGAGGATTTCGGCGGGCAGAGTCCAGCTATGCAGCACCTGAAAATCGTCGTCGAACTGAACCATCACCGTATTACTGGTTCCGCCATAGGGGATGGTCATGCCCCGTTGAACCCGATCGTAGTTTGCAAAGGTGCCCCACCATGATTCCGCATAACGATCCAACCAGGTAAAAGAACCCAACATAACACCGAAGCTATGGGTATCGATACGAGTCATGCTCGACACATCCCAAACCTCGACCGAGCTCGTCATGGGCCAACCGGGATAATTGGAATGGGCTGAATACAATTTCCCGGCCAAGACTATGCCGCTATCCAGATGAGTCAAAGAATTGCTAACGACCTTCTCATCGCCCCAGCGCTGCAGCGCCAGACCATCGGCTTTATCATGCTGCGTGATTTGCCTGTTGTTGATCGCATAGAAAAAATGTTCGTCTACCGCGACGGCCTGAAAGGCATCAAAGGCATCAAATTGCTCAACAATTTTTGCATCGAATTCTGGCGGTTGCGCATAGCTGCCCGCAGCGAAGAACGCTGCAAATAAAAATAAGCATCCAGATAACCGGTGTTCACTAAGAGATTGACGCATGAGACAAGCTTCCAATTTTGAAAAAGTCGAATGGGCCGCTATTAACTGCGTAAATAGGAAGCGCCGTTTACATCGATAATCGTGCCGGTGGAAAACTCCGCTCCCTCGCTAGCCAGAAACAAGATCGCATGCGCGACCTCCTCCGGCTCGGCGACCCTGTTAAATGGACTCTGCGCCTTGATCTCGACTCCTTCTGGGCCGTTCAATCTGTCTGCCGTAAGCTCTGTATTGACAAAGCCAGGCGCCACCGCCCCGACAAAGATCTTGTGCGGGCCAAGCGCGACAGCCAAAGACTGGCTGAGGGAGTTCAGCCCAGCCTTACTAGCGCCATAGGCAGCCTTTGTTGGCTCTCCTCTAAATGCGCCGCGCGAAGTAATATTGACGATGCGTCCCCCGCCCTGATCGATCATATGCTTAGCAGCACAGAAACAGATGTTTGCCGGACCGATTAAATTTGCATCGATGGTTTGTCGCCACGCCTGCTGCCAATCTTCATAACTGCTGGATGTAATAGGATGGTAGTCACCGATTCCTGCGCTGTTTACCACGATGTCTAATCTACCGAACTCGGCTACCACCTGATCGATCGCCTGCTCCACCTGAGCGGGATCAGACACGTCTGTCTTGATGGCGATGTGTCCGACGCCCTCCAGAGACGCTAATGTTTTATCGGCGCTAGCCTGATCGCTGCGAAAAACTGCAGCGACACGCGCCCCTTTTCTGGCAAAAGCTAGGGCGATCGCCCTACCTATACCTCGGGTACCACCCGTAACCAGTACTGTTTTGTCTGTAAAATCCAATTTGATTTCTCTAGATTGCTAGCCCTTTAACAAGATAGGTGCCTGCCTAGGCGATTCCATCCATCTTTGCCAGACGCTGTATCAGTTCTTCCACTCTAGTGCTGTAGCCCCACTCGTTGTCATACCAGCTGACCACTTTCACCAGCCTATCATCCATCACCTGGGTAAGTAATGAATCGAAGATGCTGGAATGGGAATTGCCGATAATATCGCTACTCACAATTTCTTCTTCAGAATATTGCAGAATGCCTTGCATCGATCCCGAGGCTGCCTGCCGCATCGCCGCATTTATCGACTCAACCGTCGCATCCTCGTTCAACTCAACGACCATGTCCACAATACTGCCATCGGGTATGGGCACACGCATGGCAAGGCCATCTAATTTGCCCGCCAGCTCTGGCATCACCAGGCCTATCGCCTTGGCGGCGCCGGTAGAGGTAGGAACAATATTGGTAGCCGCATTGCGTGATCGCCTCTTGTCGCCACTCTGGGGAGAATCAATCAGGCGCTGTCCCGATGTATAGGCATGAACCGTGGTGAGTAGACCGCGACGAATGCCGAAAGCATCATGCAACACCTTCGCCAGTGGCGCGGCACAGTTCGTCGTGCAGCTTGCATTGCTAATGATAGTGCTCGCTGGAGTGACCACGTGGTCGTTCACGCCCGCCACTAGCGTCGCATCGAGAGGGTCTTTGCAGGGCACCGTGAGCACGACGCGTCTCGCGCCGCCATCGGTATGTTTCTGCAGGTCCACCAAGTGCTTGAAGGCACCAGAACTCTCTATTACATAGTCGACGCCCATTTCCTTCCAGGGGAGCTTGGCTGGATCTCTTTCGCTGAGAACCCTGAAACCGTCGCCATCTATTTCCATTTCATCTCCCTGAAAACTCACGTCGCCGGGAAACACACCATGGGTGCTATCGTACTTGAAGGCATAGGCTAGTTGATCGGGGCTGGCCAGATCATTCACAGCAACCACATCATAGTGCTTGCGCAACTTCGCGATACGCATGATTGTTCGACCGATACGACCGAAACCATTGATTGCGATTTTTGGTAACGCCACAGTAATACTCCTAAGTTAAAGCCGCCACTCTACTCGGCCAACATCTTTTCAGTTAGATCCCAAAGCCTATTTGCACTTTCTTCGTTCACCGCCCAGGGAGCGACATCACAAAATCGTGGCGAGTCTTCGGTGGCGAGATTGGACACGTTACAATCCTCACAATAGAGACCGCCGGTATCGGCAAGCGCATCGCTGGTTGCTGCCCACAGAGTCGTAGTGCAACCCTGCGTAGTCGACTTGAACATAGCAGCGACCTGCTCGGATAAATTACCATCGGCATCGGTCCAGCCCAGAGCCATCATCTCTTCATTCGGTAGATGCCGCTGCAGAGGTGTAAGAATGCCACCCGGATGAACCGAAAAAGCCTGTATACCCTGATCTCGATACTTCATGTCCAGAGCAAGCGCAAACAGGGCATTGGCTGTCTTTGCCTGTGCGTAGGCAGTCCACTTTTCATAGTCAGTTGATTCGAAATGGATATCATCCCAGAGAATATCGCTGCGGCGGTGCGCAATTGAGGAGAGACAAACTACCCGCGCCGAGCCTGCGTTTTGAAGTAGGGGCAGCAATTTTTGAGTCAAGACGAAATGCCCTATGTGGTTGACGCCAAATTGCGATTCCCAATTATTGCCGACTCGCGCCTCTGGGCAGGCCATAATGCCGGCATTGTTAATCAGCAAGTCGAGCTTCGATTCTCGATCGGCTATGGAGGCCGCATAGCTCCGAACGCTAGCCAAATCGGCGAGATCCATCGCATTCACAATCACCTCTCCCTCAACATCCTTAAGATTTTCCTGAGCCTTGTCAGGAGTACGTACCGGCACATAGACTTTGGCACCTGCAGCGGCCAGTGCACGTGTAGTCTCCAGGCCAATGCCGGAGTAGCCGCCGGTTACGATCACGACTTTGCCCGTCAGGTCTTTGCCAGCCAAAATTTCAATGGGCTCAGACTTGGCATTGAATGGGGAATCTACTTTCTTCTGCACTCTGCTCGACATTTTAAATCCTCAAAAAAAATTGGGTTGCTGCACCCTGCTAAAAATTAGTTAGTGATATCTACCTTAACGGAATCTCATGCGGCTGTGAACGTATTCAGCCCAGCGTTAGAGACCACATTGCCGGAGCAACTTAGAAAATCATCTTGCAACATCTGCGCAAGGGTTTGAGCATCTTCGTCTGTGTTGGCAATGAAACGCTGATCGCTCCCAAGCAATCTTCCGATAACAATGCCCCGCACTGGGGCAGTCCTGTCGAAACAGACAGTATAGGTTTCGATCTTCGCCGCGCCATTCGCTGCCGCGATAAATTCCGGGCTAGGCATGGCGTCGATCTGTGCCTGTATCTTGGTATTCGACTCTCTCTGCCAGGCTCCTCTGACGGGTGTTGCCGAATAGATGCCTGTCGCGTGCTTCGACAGGCGTCCACCGTTGGCGGTTAGCAATGCAAACTGACCAGGCTGAGCGCGCAACAATGGCAATAGGGTAGCTATCGCATGCATCGAATAATTATTTCCTGGACCGCCGAAGAAAGGTAAGCCGCCGGTCACGGTTAGGCCGCGTGGATCTGCATGATTCAACCCCAATTCCTTGCAGGCGACCTCGACGGCCGAGGGGAAACAGGAATAGATATCGATAAGATCGATGTCTTCGACAGTCTTGCCAGCCATTTCAAACGCTTGCTGTGTATTCGCTCTTATAGCGGGCGAAGAATGGTAGTCGACCCGATCGCTTACCAATAATTTCTCATTGGCCTCACTACAGCCGTGGAGAAAAACCCACTTAGCGGGATCAATACCCAATTCTTTCGCCTTACCAACGGAAGTCATGACCACCGCCGCTCCCTGATTTACCGCATCCCGCGCATTCATTAGTTTGGGATAGGGAAAACAGATGAAACGATTGTCACTTGTAACAGTTGCCAACTGCTCTGGCGAACGCCGCGTTCCATAGGAGGAGAAGGGGTTGTCCGCAGCCACCTCGGTGAATGGGGCGAACAGTTTTCCCATTGCCAGGAGATGTTCCTCGATAGAATGACACTTGTTTTTACGAATCGCATTCTCGAAAAGCGGATAGGCCTGAATGGGCGACACCAGTCCGTGAGCAATCTCAATAGGGCTTACCAGAGCCTCACCAATTCCTCGATCTTCCTGCGTGCCCTCGTCCTCTTCCTGCCAATTCAGATCAATATGGTTTCTGAGCGCGCCCTGAGCAGTTTTGATCGCCTCGGAACCTGTAAGTAGCGCTACCGACACGTCGCCATCGGTGATGCGCTGCGCCATTTCATTGATCAATTTCTGCGGAGTATTGCCCCCGGCATTGCTATAGATGGCGTTAACAGGGTTTGCACCTATGCGTCTTGCCACAGCTCGTGGTGGATTCTCGGCACGTCCGAAGGAGGTGGCGACTCGGGGACGTTTGTAGGAGTCTTGAAAGATTCTTACTACGGCGAGCGTATCGATCGCTGACGCCAGACTCGAACCTGCACCCACATCGTTCAGAGCCGCCTGCGCTGCCATAGCGGCGACGCCCATGGGCGACTGGGCAATCTCGGGATTCGTTTCCCTGTCGGTAAATTGACCAGCACCGACCAATATTGGCGTCGAATCTAACACTCTCAACTCCTTGC
>CAJQHM010000026.1 GCA_905478195.1 uncultured Pseudomonadales bacterium | reverse complement strand
TGGTACCTTTAACAACTCTCTGCAGATCCCGTCGACACGAATCCGCACACCGCCGGGCGCATCATCCTTACCTGGTTCGATATGAATATCCGAAGCGCCCAGCCTTTCTGATTCGGTAATAATTCGATTCACCAGCTGGATGATGCCCGAGGTAGCCGCCAGGCCTTCATCTTCGTCGTCGTCATCACCCCCATCAATCTCTATGCCATCTTCGCCACCGAGCGCATCGAATACGTCATCGAAGCCGGCTTCCATATCGGCGTCTGCATCACCGCGCAAGAACTGCTGTATATGTTCGGGAAGACCTACGCGAAACACATAGTTTCTGGCGTTAACAACACCCTGGATTTCCATGATGCGCTGATAGTCGGAGGGATCATAAATAAGAATAACAGCCTCTTCCTTATCACCCGCAACTGGCAACCACAGATTGCTGCGCAAATAGCTCACACCAATATTTTCTAGGAGGTCGACGGGTAGCTCGTGATCCGAGTCGTATTTCATATAGGGAACGCGGTAGTAATGCTCTAGTGACTTACCTACATCGTCTGCCTCTATATTGAATTCTTCCATCAGGCTACGCGTAACAGAGCCGCCGTATAGCGAGACATTGTTCTGCAATTCGGCTAGCTCGACCCCAGATATCTTGCTCTTCTGAACCAGGTAGTCGAAGGGGCCCTGTGTGCTTTGTAAAGAGGAACGGAATTGTTTAGCCAACATCTGGCTAACCATCATCGCGTGTTTCAGATCCGTCTTGGTGAATTCTCGGTCACCCTCAAAATTGATCAGCTGCATAACTCCCAGCAGGATTTCATCCTTGATGGGAACGATGATCATAGATTTCACGTTCCAGCCCTTGGCTTCGCTGAAACGTTTATCAAATTGTAAGCGCGGGTGGATGTCGATCAGCTCATCGCTGTTCAAGACATTTTTAATAACCAGGGCTCTTTGGCTTAACGCCACGTAACCGGCCAAGGAGGTCGGGCTGAACGGAACCCTGATCTCTATCGAATCATCATCGTCAGGATCGCCACCTTTGAAGCTGGCTAGAATTTCCTTGCCGTTATCCACGCTCTGATAGATCGTGAACAGTTTGACATCCAGCAAGCCGAGCAGGTCTTTTTCGACCTCCTTCATGGCGGTCTTTAATTTCTTGCTGTACTTGAGACGTTGGTAGATCTTTGACAAATTGGCGACAAATTCGTCCTGCTGATCCACAACCTGCGGCGGTTGGGCTTCTATCTCTATATCTGAACTAGGTGTCTCGGTCATTGCTTCTCTTTTAGCTTCGGCATCTATTCCGAAATAATTTTGACTGTTCTGGGCCTTGCTGGGCGAGGCTAGCTTTCTTGATCAAGCCCCGAGCCTCTGCACCTCGATTTAACAAAAACCTTGTCTATTCCCGCGTATTCTGGGGTTTTGGCCGATAATATGGCTTATCATGCTATTTCCATCGTCAACGTGGCAACAACGACTCTAAATGCCAGCTATTTCAATCAGTTTCAATAGATTTTTACTCTTATTGTTTCTGCAGACCCCAGTAGTTCCGGCGGCTTGGGGCCAATTGCCGGAATTCGATCAGCAGCAGATGAGCTGGCTGGGTGATCGAATTTTTGCTAATGAGTGCAATAGAAATTTTTCCTGTCTTACAAGTTGGAATGAAGGTGAAGACTTTCCGTCACTGGGTATTGGCCATTTCATCTGGTACGCAGCCGAACAACAAGAGCGCTTCGAAGAAACGTTTCCCGACCTTTTGAACTACTACAAACAAAACGGCTATGAGCTGCCTCTCTGGCTAGGGTCACTGCCCACTCCCGATTCACCCTGGCATAATAGAGAACAGTTTCTGGACGAAAGCGATAGCGTAAATATGCGCCAGCTACGCCGGTTCCTCGCCGCAACAACAGAACTTCAAGTCATGTTCATCGTAGAGCGCCTGCATAACTCTACTGGAGAGCTGTTTGGCCAGCTGGATGCCTCGCGCAGAGCCGCCCTACAGACTAGCTTCTATGACATCGCGAACGCAGAGACTCCCTACGGGCTCTATGCTCTCATCGACTACGTACATTTCAAGGGATCCGGGCTGGCTGCGAGCGAGCGCTATCAGGGGGAAGGCTGGGGCCTGTTGCAGGTATTAGAGGAGCTGCAGGGTGTGGAGGCAGACCTCGATAACTTTGTCATCGCGGCCACCCGTGTGCTGGAGCGGCGAGTAGCCAACGCGCCTGTCGAGCGCCGAGAACAGCGCTGGATCGCCGGCTGGAAGAACCGGTTACAGACCTATTTACCCGACTAATAGAATCACTTCGCTAGACTCGAACGCGGTAAAGCATTAATCTTTGCACCCTACCGTTTGCAGATGATTCGAATCATTCCGCTCATCTAATTCTCTAGAGCCATTCAACCACTTAAGAACCGCCAGTATGTCTTTCGAACGTCAAAATATTGAGAAGATGCAGGGCTATGCTCCAGGTGAACAAACTGGCACAGCTGATACTATCAAGCTCAACACGAATGAGAATCCTTATCCTCCAAGTCCAGAAGTCGCTGCCGCGCTTCAGGGAATCGACGCAGCAGCTCTCAAGCGTTATCCAACACCGATGGCGGATTCTTTTCGCGAAGCAGCCAGCCGGCTTCACAATGTTTCAATGGAGCAGATTATTGCCACTAATGGCGGCGATGAATTATTGCGGCTAGTGCTAACAACTTATATCGAGCAACAGGACACGATTGCGGTGTGCAAACCCAGCTATTCACTGTATCCGGTTCTCGCCCAGATACAGGGGTGTCGATTCGAGGAGATCCCTCTCAACGACGACTGGAGCATGCCTGAAGATTTTATCGAGCTGCTGCAAAAATCAGCGGCCAAGCTATTAATTATTGTGAACCCAAACGCTCCCACTGGCATGCTGCTGCCAGCGGCCTATCTCGCGAAGATAGCGGAAAGCTTCTCAGGGCTCCTGCTTATCGATGAGGCCTATGTCGATTTCGTTGACCCAGAGCTTAATTACGATTCGATTTCATTGATTCACGACCACGAGAATATTTTGATACTTAGAACGTTAAGCAAGGCCTATTCTCTGGCGGGCCTGCGTTTTGGCTATGGCATTGGCGCAAGCTCACTAATCGCACCGATGATGTACAAGACACGTGATAGTTACAATACAGATCATATTTCGCAGAAGCTAGCGACTGCAGCTATCGAATCCTTTGAATACGCGCAAGAAAACTGCAATCGAATTCGAGAGAGCCGCAATCGCCTTCGTGAGGATCTGAATGAACTAGGATTAAGTGCAGCCGAGAGCCAGAGTAATTTCATCCTGTGCCAGGTGCCGCAGGCTATCGGCGCACAGAATCTCTATCGCCATCTGAAACAAAAACATATTCTGGTTCGCTATTTCGATCAGGATCGACTGCGCGATAAACTACGAATTTCTATTGGCAGCGATGCTGAAAACGCCGCGCTAGTAGCTGCGATAAAACAAGCCCTGTCGAACAAAGAGCCTCTCTCAGGCTGGTAGCCGCTGCACTGCCCCCTTGCTTCTGCTACCATAAACCAAGCACCTTAGCTTATTGAGCAGATCAATGCCCGCTACTGCTCTGACGAACCGGCCATGGCTGAAATCGAAAACAACAACAAAAGCGAACGGCTACACTATTGTCCTCGATGCAAAAAGTCCCTGCGCAGGATTCAGGGAAAGATGGGGCCATTCTGGGGCTGCACCGGATTTCCAGACTGCCGCACATCGTTCAATGACGTGGACGGCGTACCTTCCGAAGACATCGATGAGCACTACCGCTGCCCGCTATGCACACGCCGCTTAATTAAAGCCGATAAAACAAAAGGGGACTATTGGTTTTGTAGTGGGTACTCTAAGGGTTGCAAGGTAACACTGCCGGATCATGAAGGTGTGCCTGAGGCCGCCTATCAGTGCCAACAATGCAGCCAATTACTAGTAAAGCGCAGCGGCAAGAATGGTGTATTCTGGGGTTGCAGCGGTTATCCAAGCTGCAGTGCCAGCTATAACGACGACAACAACAGGCCAAAGTTTTGATTTTTTCACTACTGAAGATACGCAAGAAAACCGCAGCGGTATTAGTCGGCATCGCCTGTGGTCTGGCCTGCGTGTGGGTAGTCGCGTCTTGGCAAGAATTAACCTTGGAAGATATTCTTAATATGCTGCTAGGCAGCGTCTTGTTATTGCTTGGCATAATGCTTGTAGCGGCATGCCTCGTCGCAGCTTTTACAGTGCTCAAAAAATTACTACAACGAATTAGTGGCTCTCAATAGCACGACCAAGTCAATTATCACACTGGCCTCAAGGAAGTGGCAACTCGCGCGACATTATCAAGGCATCTTCTCTATCGCCCTTACCCGGGTAGTAGTTCTTCCGCTCCCCTATCTGCATAAAACCCATAGAACGGTATAGTTTAATTGCGCCCTCATTCGAACGGCGCACTTCGAGAAAGCAGGTTTGTGCATCGAGCTTAACGGCACGATCCAACAGCAACTTAAAAAGCTTTCTACCGTAACCAAGGCGCTGATACTCTGGCCGCACACACAGGGTTAGCAAGTGGCATTCACCAATTGCTACAGACATGACGCCGTGAGCGACTATTTGCTGTTTATTGGCTAACACCCAGCTTTGATACCCCGCCCTAAGACAATCGACGAAGATACGCTTGGTCCATGGGTGAACATAGGCAGCCGCCTCATTCTGCGCAACTAAGTCAACATCACTTGTACGCATAGTTCGGGCAAAAAAATCAGTCTGAGGGTTATTTTCTGGAAGCATAAATTATTACTATCGGCCTACAGCTACCCTAAGAAATAAATACAAGGTTCTAGCTTGAACCGTCGATTCGCTTTCGAAGTGGCTGTAAATGCTGCCATACATCTCTCTTTAAATTGGGAACTGCCAGCATCGAGGCTAGGCTGTGGGTTACGCTAATATGATAGCCTTTGCTACTCTCAAAATCCCGTGCAGTTTTATCAGGCGCGTTTTGCAGAAATAATTCCTCAACCTGCCCGGCAAAAATCAGCAGATTCGCAAACCCATCGGTCTCTTGCCGCATCTGTAGAAACCCCGATATTGCCCTCGCCGCTTCTACTTCCGGAGAATTTTTCATGAAATATCCGCTCTGGACTGGCCAGCTAAACTCCTCAACTTGCATTGACAATTCAGCGCTAGAGCAGCCCAAGGCCTTCAGTATTGCCTGCATCAATTTGCGCGACTCCCGACCAAGTTGGTCAGACCCCTGCGAAGGCACTTCGTCGAGCACCACGAGTCTGTCGTCTATCCGGTAATAGCGAAGTGTAAAACGCAGGGTGCTTTCTTGCTCTACGACCGTCTTGGAATCAGGCCTCTCGGCAACTTCTTTGTTCTGCTGCAGTATCGGTGTCACCGTTGCTTTTCGAACAGACTCCGGGGTCGAGCGCAATTCATCTATCGCCGCCAGTCCAGCGCCGCGGATACCCTGCTTGGCTTGCGCTACATTTGCAGCTTTTTCCGGCTTGGCTACGCGCGCTGGAGCGACGGGAATATCATAGTGTGGCGAGGGTTTGGCTCCCGGCAGCACCTTCCGCGGAAAATACGGCTGAATGTCCATGGCCTGCAAATAGGCCAGTCTTTGTAGTTCATTCATTATGGGATGCACTGCGGAAAAGTCACTGTGTAAATATACTCGTTTGCAGTAGCCACAACAATACAATAGCGACTACTGAAGCGAACAAACTCAGAATTCCTAGATTAATTGAAGTAGAGCCCTATTCATGATTGAATCCGCCTTCGTTGTGCACGAGGTAAACCGATGAAAGCGATAGTTTGTAAGTCTTATGGCCCACCAGAAAACCTAGTATTGGAGGATATCGACGACCCTGTCGCTTCCGAAAATGAGGCTATTGTAAAAGTTTACTCAGCATCGCTGAATTTTCCAGATGGCTTGCAAATACAAGGGAAATACCAATTCCAGCCACCCATGCCCTTCACACCTGGCTCGGAAGTTGGCGGAATTATTACCTCCGTTGGGGCCGGATTGCAGGGATTCTCTGTAGGCGACAGGGTCATGGCAACACCTGGCATCGGTGGTTTGGCCGAGCAAGTCGCTGTCAAGGCCGATGGACTGCGCAAGATTCCAGATAGCATGGATTTCAAGACCGCTGCTGGCTTCGCCATGATCTACACCACCTCCTACTACGCTCTGAAGCAGCGTGCGCAGCTAAAGCCAGATGAAACCTTACTCGTACTTGGTGCCAGTGGCGGCGTGGGCCTGGCTGCCGTTGAGTTAGGCAAGGTTATGGGCGCACGGGTGATAGCCGCCGCAAGCTCCGATGAGAAACTCGAGTTCGTCAATCGCCTGCACCCGGACGCACTGCTCAACTACAGTGACGGGGAATTTAAGGAACGAGTTAAAGACCTCACGAAAGGCAGAGGAGCCGATGTTATTTATGACCCGGTGGGTGGCGATCTGTTCGATCAGAGCTGTCGCTGTATAAACTGGAACGGAAGACTACTGGTTATTGGGTTTGCCAGCGGACGCATACCCGAATACAAGGCAAATCTCGCGTTGCTAAAAGGCGCCTCCATGGTTGGCGTATTCCTGGGTCGCTTTAGAAAAGAAGAGCCAGAAGAGTATGAGAATAACTTCGCCGAACTGCTACAGATGTACGACGAAGGCAAACTCAAGCCAATCGTCACCGAATCTTTTGCCATGAGCGATTTTGTAGACGCCTTTAATGTGTTTACCGAGCGTAAAGTCATGGGCAAAGTAACCTTGGAGATCCGCAAAGAGTGACTCTAGAAGCTAACAAACTTTCCGAGCAGCAAATAAGCGATGATCTGACCCAGCTGAAAACCATTGCAGCTGCACATAAGGCCCCAGGGGCGCCACTGGCGACAGAAACCATCAGCATCGATGGTCAAGAGCTAGATGTGTTCGCCAACGTTCCTGCGAACCTTCACGAACTCTACCAGCTAGGTCTGGAAGCTGCGGATCAGACATTTCTGGTCTATCAGGAAGAACGGTTTAGTTTCTCGGAGAGTTTAGATCTCGCCCTGCGCATGGCGAGAGCCTTAAAAGAAAAATACGCGATCGAACTGGGCGACAGAGTCGCCATCTGTGCGCGCAACTCCCCCGAATGGTGCATTGCCTACATGGCAATCACAGCCATGGGAGCAATCGCAGTCCCCATGAATTCCTGGTGGAGGGGGCCGGAACTGAAATTTGGTCTCACCGACAGCGACAGCAAGCTAATATTTCTAGACCCTGCTCGCCTGAAACTGGTCAAACCATTCATCGAAGACCTTGGCGTGCAGGTGGTGATGATCAAGCCCGAAGAGAACTCCTCCTACGGCGAGTTTTATCAATTAGCACGTGCAGAGCAGCCACTATCCAAGAAAGAACTTGCACAAATCCAGGTGCTTCCCGAAGATAAAGCCTCGATCATGTACACATCTGGTTCAACTGGCATGCCCAAAGGCGTGCTCTCCACGCATAGAAATATTATTAATGCGCTGTACACCTGGAAGTTTGTTAAGGAAATAACAGAGATTCTTCGCCCTGAGCTAATCGACGAAAACCCGGAATATCCTCCAGCCTTACTCGCGAATGTACCTCTGTTTCATGTGACTGGAAGTCATGCCCAGTTTCTGGCGAGTTTCATCTACCTGCGCAAGTTTGTGATGATGTACAAGTGGGATGCAGACGTAGCATTGCAACTGATAGAACAAGAGAGAATCTCAGTATTCCATGGCGTACCTACTATGGCCTGGGAAATCATGCAGTCTCCGAAATTCGCTGCGACAGACTTGAGTAGTCTGCGTGCCGTGCAGAGTGGTGGCGCACCTCGCCCTCCCGAACACCTCAATATGATCATGCAGAAGTTCCCAGATGCTGCGGTTCCAGGGCTGGGCTATGGCCTGACCGAAACCAATGCAATAGGCGCCATTATCTCTGGAAAGTTTTACGCTAGCCGACCGAATAGCACGGGAAGACCGACGCCACCTGTAACCAGTGTGAAAATAGTCGACGAATCAGGAAAGACTTTAGAGGACGGCCAAGTAGGCGAGATTTGCATTAAAGGCCCAACCGTCATGAAGGGCTACTGGAACAATCCAGAGGCCACCGCCGAAGTCATCAAAGACGGCTGGTTCCACAGCGGGGACATAGGCATGTTGGATGATCTCGGTTTTCTTATTATCCTTGATCGTGCTAAAGACATAGTAATACGCGGTGGCGAAAATATTGGCTGCGCAGAAGTCGAGTATGCCATCAGCGAACATCCCGAAGTCAACGAAGTCTCGGTCTATGGCATCCCTGACGAACGACTTGGCGAGATGCCCTGCGCATCTATCATGTTGCAAGAAGGCAGCACCCTTAGTGGTGAGCAGTTAATCAGCTTTCTTAGCTCACGCATCGCAGGCTTCAAAATACCCGAACGCTTCTATTTTCAATACGAGCAACTCCCTCGAATCGCGACCGGTAAAATTGCCAAGAAAGAATTACGCCAAAAAACGATTGATTTACTTCAGGCTGGCGTCTAGACGCCCCTTTTCACCCAAGTAATTTACTGTTTTTATTAGCCTTTCTCTGGCGCCCTCCCGAGCGATTCCTACCCTCTAAAAATTCTTAAAATATCCTTTGATTTTTTCGTAATTTTTATTGAAGATTCGCGCCAGAACAAACGATAAGTTTACCTAGGAGCTAGTGCTCTCAATTAAACACCGTTTATTTTGACAGAGTGGTGATCACCATGAAAGAAACCCAATGGGATGACTCAATCGACGACTCGAAAGAGTTTTTTGATACTGCTGCTATACTACCGATCGATGAAGCGGATGATGATGCTGACGAAGACGAGGCCGTTCAAACAGCCTCCTCTAAGACACAGCTAACTGATTTGCGCAGGCGCATCGAAGAACGTTTGGAGAGCAAGCGTATCGAGCACGAATTCGACTATGATGATGAATTCGACTACGACGATCTGGATGGCCTGCTAGACTCCATGCGCTAGCCCTATAAAGTCGATAGAAGCTCCTGTAAAGGCCATTTTTAAAGGCCCATTGGGTATTGTTCGCTCCAGACAAATCCCCTAAAACTCGTGATAATTTCTCCCCGAAATTCTTGAAAAACCGCTACCCAGCTACCAGCATAGTTAGTATGATTGTCCGCCTGATTTTCTAGAATTAAAAAAAATGACTTATTGTGTAGCAGTATCCGTGGACGGAGGCATGATCTTTTGCTCCGATTCACTTACCAACGCCGGCATAGATCAGGTGTCCACTTACAGTAAAATGTTTCGCTTCGGCATCGATGGAAAGCGTCAGTTCGTCATCCTCAGCGCCGGTAACCTGGCCACATCTCAGGCCACCATCGCTACCGTAAAGTCCGATATCCGAAAGAATGCGGACGTAAACCTCCTCAATATTGGCAGCCTCGAAGAGGCGGCTGATTACATCGGTGATATCTCAAGGGAACAACAGGAAAAACGCACAGTCGAAGGCAAGAAGTTCGAGGCTAGCTTTATCATCGGCGGTCAGATCGGCACTGCCAAACATGAAACTATTCTGGTCTATCCGGAAGGGAACCACATCACGACCTCTAAGGACACGACCTATCTGCAGATAGGTGAAAGCAAATACGGCAAGCCCATACTCGACCGCATTCTGACACCTGAGCTTGATCTGGATACTTGCGCTATGTGCGCACTCGTTTCCATGGACTCAACGCTGCGCAGCAACCTGAGCGTGGGGCCACCGATTGAAATGCTAATCTACAAAACTGGCTCTCTCACCGCGACGAATTATCATCGCTTCGACGAAGACAGCGAATTTCTTCGCGATCTAAAAAAATCTTGGGATCAGCTACTCAAAGATGCCTTTCTGCGTATGCCGCCCCTAACCTGGGCAACTAACTGGGATAAATTAGGCCATGAACGAAACGAAGCTTCCTAAGCGATAGCTCCGAGAGTACAAACGGATAGGCATCTTCCAGCCCCATACTCCGGTTCAGCGAATTCAGTAGCAGCGTCAAATCTGCCCACTTAGCCAGAGTATTATCGATATCGTCAAACTGTGCCGAGCTCTGTCGTACACGATACTGGTTCGCCGTCTCGAGTGTATCTATCATGTGCAGGTAATGCGCCCAGACTTCCGCCCAGTCCTCCCAGGGATGCGACTGTGCATAATGGCTGATCATATTCGGGTCATGGGGTGTGACGAAGTTATTCTCATAATAGGCCTTCAGTGCCGTAGAGTAATCAACCGTGTAGTCGCCGAATAATGCCTTAAATTGCTCTTTCCTCAGATCGGTATCGATCAACTTAAGAAAGTAATAGTGTCCGCTTTCATGGCGGAAATGGCCAAGAAGGGTACGATACAACTCTCTGGTATATTGCCTGGCGATTTCGCTCTTCACCCGATCCGCTTCAGCGATGTTAATGGTAATCATGCCATCGAGGTGACCGGTATTGACATGGGATTCGAAGACTTCCGGGTTTGTCCTCTTGTCTTCCATAAACTTGAAAGCCAAGCCCATTGGGTCTTTACGCTTGCTTACTACGGGCAAGTTAAGACTCAACAGGGAGTAGACCAGTCGACGTTTGGCATATTCCAGACTCTTCCACCACGCACGCCTATTCTGGTCCAGCAAATTCGGAATCGTATGGTTTAGCTCGCAGGAAAGACAGTATTCAGCAGCCGGATCATTGACCAACCAATTACACACATCATAGTCGATATTATTCTTGCAGCGATGTAGCGGAGACCTTCTCGCTGCAATCTGAGAATTGCTCAAGCTCGCGTCGGCGACTCGGCGCATCTTCATGGTATGCGGGTCGAAGCCAACACTAAAACCACAACTGAGGCACTTGGTATTCTCGAAGAAGAGCACCTGCCCGCATTTACATTTATAATTTTTCATCTATTTGTGAGGAAGAAACCATGTGTCCGCAATACTTTGATGTATCGTGGCAATTTCAATTTGTAAGCCATCAAGATATTTAAACAAGCCCGCGTCTAGTAACTTGCTGATGTTGCCCTTCTGAATGATCAGAAGTGTCTTGTCCACCTGCTTGGCGGCTTTGCCATTCTTCGGCAGGTGCTTCAATACCTTCGTTATTGTCGTCAGAGCATGAGTCGCCGCACGAGGGAAGTCATCATCCTGAAGTAGAAACCGTACGACATCTTCACCGTTAACTCGGTGCTTCACGTGTTGGCGGTACATCTGATAAGCAGTTAGTGAGCGCAGAATGTTCATCCAGAGCGTGTTTTCATAAGGCTCATTCGATTCTGCCTGCCTCTTCCCCGTACCAATATCAGGCAACAAATTGCCGGAACCAACATCGATAATGCGAGTTGCCATATCGGCTCGCTCTAGCGATCTACCAAGGCGAACAAAACTATATGCCGCTCCCCTACTCATACTGCCTGCCATCAAACCTGAGATCTCATGACAATTGGAAATGACTTCTTCGAGAAATTTGTGCCTGGAACCACCGGATAGGGAAGCGGCCGCGTTGTCTTTCGCATAATGATAGAGGTCATTGATCTGCTCAAATGCCTCTAGCGGCATTATCTCTCTAGTAGTTCGGGCATTCTCTCGAGTATTCGCTAACGTCGCGAGCAGTGAACTGCTTCCACCATCTAGCATCAGAAAGCGCATAACATTGCGTTCGTTCGCCTGCTTGTATTTCCCATCGAAGGCGATCTCATTGCCGGTGATCTCCACTAGAGACCTCCACCCCAGCTTAGTACCTGGAGGCAGGTCTAGCAGCAAGGTAGAAAACACATTGAGAAGACGCGCGGTATTCTCCGCGCGTTCCAAATAACGCGCCTGCCAGTATATTCGTTCAGCAACTCGTGAAAGCATAAGGTTTATTTATCTCCCACTATCCAGGTGTCTTTACTGCCGCCACCCTGTGATGAATTAACCACGAAGGAGCCCTTCACCATCGCGACTCGCGTGAGACCCCCAGCAGTTACGTGCGTCTTATCTGCCTGCAGGATGAAGGGTCGCAAGTCGACATGTCTTGGCTCTACACTATGCTCGCCCAAGATGGGCACGGTAGAAAGTGAAATGAGTGGCTGTGCCATGTAATTTCTCGGATCGGCTTTGATTCTTCGAGCAAATTCCGCCAATTCCCTCTTGCTAGCCTGCGGGCCAATGAGCATGCCATAGCCGCCGGATTCATTCGCAGGTTTAATCACTAATTTGTCCAGGTTCTGCAGCACATGCTGCCGCTGTACTTTATCGACGCAGAGAAAACTCGGCACATTTGGCAGCAGCGGCTCCTCTCCTAGATAATATTTAATCATCGCTGGAACATAAGTATAGATAATCTTGTCGTCAGCTACTCCAGCTCCCGGAGCGTTAGCAAGGGCTACATTGCCTTTAACCCAGGACTGAAACAGCCCGGGAACACCCAATGCGGAGTCTTTATTGAAAACTTTTGGGTCAAGAAACAGGTCATCAATTCTTCGATAGATGACATCCACCTGCGACAGTCCATCGATAGTACGCATGTAGACCCTGTCATTCTCAACGACAAGATCTCCACCCTCAACCAACTCTGCCCCCATACGCTGCGCGAGGAAGGAGTGTTCGAAGTATGCTGAGTTATAGACTCCAGGGGTGAGAACGACGACCTCGGGGTAGTCTGACTGTCGGGGAGAGATTGCCGCCAGCGTGTCAAACAACTGCGCCGGATATTCTGTAATAGGACGAATGCTGTGCTTCTCGAAAAGTTCGGGAAAAACACGCTTCGTTACTCGTCGATTTTCCAGCATATAGGAAACACCGGAAGGAACCCGAAGATTATCTTCCAAGACATAAAACTGACCGTCATCACCCTTAATCAGGTCAGTACCGCAGATATGAGCCCAGACGCCAAAGCGCGGTTTAATTCCCATACACTGCTTTCTAAAATTGGTCGAATCCAGAACGAGTTCTTTGGGAATTACCTTGTCTTTAAAAATTTTCTGATCGTTATAGGTATCGTTGATGAAGCAGTTTAGAGCGCGTAGCCGTTGCTGCAGACCCAGACTGGTTTGATCCCATTCTTTCTCCGCAATGATGCGCGGAATGATGTCATAGGGCCACTCTCTATCGATATTTCCAGCATCACTGTAGACGGTAAAGGAAATACCCATCGTCTTGATTGCCAGATCGGCAGCGCGCTTCTTTTCAAGCAACTCACCATGAGTCAGAGAAGCAAGATAACTCGCTAGACGGCGTGCTGGCTTACGGGCAAAACCTGGAGTGCTGATGATCTCATCAAAAAATTTGCCGGAATTATAAGTCTTCCAATTGACACGCATAGGAACAGCTCAACCGATGATAAAGCCTGTAACTTATAGCATTCTGGCCTTACTAGCAATCACACTTAAGCCGTGCAAACTCTGTACCTAGAGGGGCCAAACTATAAGCAAAAGTGGAAGAGCAACGACAACTATAACGATCTCCAACGGCAGACCCATGCGCCAGTAGTCACCAAATTTATAGCCACCAGGCCCCATTATTAGCGCATTGTTCTGATGACCAATCGGAGTTAAGAATGCGCATGATGCACCTACGGCGACGGCCATCAAGAAAGCGTCCGGATTGAGGTTGAGTGACAAGGCTATATTGAATGCAATTGGCGCCATCAGGATCGCTGTCGCGGCATTGTTGAGAACGTCTGATACCGACATAGTAATAATTAGTATCATTGCGATCAGAAACACAGGAGACATATCGCCGGCTACGGCTAGGATGCCGTTAACTAACAGTGTCGTTGTCCCTGTCGTTTCCAATGCAGCCCCAAGCGGAATCATCGCGCCCAGCAGAACGACTACAGCCCAATCGACGCCATCGTAGAACTCCCTGATGGGTACTATATTCAGCAACACCATGGCCACCGTTGCAAAACCCAAGGCCAGCTGAATAGTTACTAGACCACTTGCCGCTGCGACAATGGCGATAATAAACGTGAGCATGGCAGGCACTGCTTTCTTGCTCCTGCCCAGACCCAGAACTCGACTCGCCAGCGGATAACAGTTCAACTTTATTATCGCCTCCTCGATTTCGTCTTCCCCACCGTGCAGCAACAGAACATCCCCGATCTCAAACTTGAAGTCTCTTAACCTCTCCTTATGCGGAGTACCCGATCTTGATGCGGCCAGCAAATTGACTGAATATTTCCTATTAAACCTAATCTGGCTAACCGTTCTACCCACTATGGGTGAGTTAGGCGTCACTACCACTTCTGCAACCTTCGAATCCTCCGAATGCAAGACCTCCTTCTGTGCATTCTCCGCAGACACCATAAGTAGCCCGTTTGCACTTGCAAATTGCGCTATATCGTCGTGAGATCCCTGCAACATTAATAGATCATTCGGCAAAATCATCTGGCGCCTATAGACCATGGGAAGCTTCTCTCGTCGATGTACCATCGAAAGAACTGACAATTTGTGTTCGGCTAAGGCATCTTTTAGCTCATCCGCCTTCTTATTCGCAAATACGGACTCCTCTGTCACCTTGAGCTCGAAGAGGTACTTCTCCACGTCGAAAAGATCCAAGCCAGTAGTTTGTTTCCGCACCCTCACCAACTTCCAGCCAATTAGAAGCATGAAAAATATTCCACTGATCGCTATGCCCCCACCGACAGGTGCAAAATCAAACATGGTGAATGCCTCACCCGTCATCTGCTGACGATAGTTTGCGATCAGAATATTCGGAGGCGTACCAATCAAGGTTACGAGACCGCCAAGAATAGAGCCGAAGGAAAGCGGCATCAGCACCGTAGCCGGAGACCGCCCCGCCATGGTAGTAGATTTAATAGCGATAGGCATAAGCAGCGCCAGCGCACCGACGTTGTTCATAAACATCGAGAGGAATGCAGCGAGAAATGTTAATACCGCAATATGCAGATACGGTGAGGTAGAGATAGGCTCGATGGCATCGGCTATAAATTCTACAGCCCCGGATTTGGTCAGACCGAAGCTCACTATTAATACCATGACGACAGTTATAGTTGCAGGATTACCAAAGCCGGCGAATAATTCTGTCTGCGGCACCAAGCCGAAGATACTAGCAGTAAACAGGGCGCCCAGAGCGACAATGTCGTAACGCCAGCGCCCCCAAACCAGCAGCACTAACAGAGCGAACAATATTAAGAGTAGAACAGCTTGATCAGTACTCATAGAAAACGATTCTGCCTATACTATCTTGAAGTCCAGAGATCCTATACCAGCCACCGAAGCAGTGATACGGTCACCCTTGATTACAGCAGTTACACCAGAAGGCGTTCCAGTATAGATAATATCTCCAGGTTTTAGCTCGAAGAATTTTGATAGCTCGCAGATTATTTCAGGAACCGACCAAATCATATCGCTAAGCTGTGCCTGCTGACGCATTTCACCGTTAACCTTAAGCGAAATCTCAGCATCACTAAGCTGTGAAACCTCACTCGCCGGCAGAATTGCCGAAATTGGCGCAGACTGATCAAACCCCTTGGCAACATCCCAGGGCCGGCCCTTGTCCTTGGCAAGCGCTTGTAGATCGCGCCTGGTGAAATCGATGCCAACACCGTAGCCATACACGCAGTCCATCGCGGAGTCCGGAGAAATATCTTTGCCGCCAGATTTCAGGGCAACAACCAGCTCCACCTCATGGTGCAATTCCTTGGTGGCCTGTGGATAGGCTACATTCTGATTGAATGTGACACAGGCGCTTGCCGGCTTACTAAAAAACACTGGCGGCTCTTCCTTGGTGTCTCCCCCCATCTCCTTTACATGCTCGCCATAGTTTCTGCCAACACAATAAATACGATGTACTGGAAACTTCGGGCTCTGCTCGTTGACTTCCGTATCAGGGCTTGTCCGCACTGGAACTGTAATCGGTTCTTGTTGTTCTATTACGAATTGCATAGATGGTTATTCTCTTTAGTTTTTAATTCGCGTTTTTATTCTGATGCGCTATCGTAGTCCACGCTTCAATAACGTGAGTTCAGGGTGCGCAGCCCAATTGTGCATGAAGAGTATCAGTAAAGTCATTCCCTCGCTGCGGAAACAAGTCCAGTCCCGACCGCCCTTCCACAACTTCCATAGTACTTAGCTGATCACAGAAATTCACATGCTGCCGAACATCACTACTGAAAATGAAAGCACTCATCGCATAGCGGGTACTTATGACTTTGAAATAGGCCGAAGGATTTATCAGCGCATCATCGTCAACCCTCTCCCGATCATCATAGATAGGACCGGTGACGACGAAGACCTCACCGGTCTTATTCGCTAAGGCATTAATCGCCTGATCGAGCCGAGACCAGCTTCCTGCTCGCAGCTCGAAAGGAAGGGCTGCCATATTGCTGAGAAAGTTCAGCTCCGACCAATAGGGAGTGCCGGCAAAGCTGCTCATCGGCACCAGCCGCCCCTGATCCTCGGATAAGATATTGATTTCATTTAACTGATAGCTACGCTCTTCCGCGTCTATCGGTAATGCTTGCACGAACTGCTGACCGTCATCGATGACATTAGCAGAGGCTACATTGGGAGAGACTAATGAATCTTCATACCAGGCGCGTGGCAATAGGGAGGCGACACCAACGCTGTCGGCAAGCACTCTATAGGCTTGCCAATCTGAAAGACCAGTGCGGCTATTGATGGAGGCGACAAACAGCTGCCGCACGATTAGCTCGCTATCGTCGGGCAGAATACCACCATCATTTACAGGGCAGCCAGCCATACAATGTGCGATATGCACCGTCTGCGCGCTGAGCTGTGTCACGGCTGCTAGAGTTATAGCTGAGAGACCGGTAACACTAGCCCATCGGATAAAGGATTTGCTTATGTACTTCATCGCACTGCTTCATTGTCTCATCGCTTAATTTGACATCGAGTGCTGCCAGCGAATCCTTAAGCTGATCCGCAGTACGCGCTCCAATAATGGTCGATGCTACGAAACCGAAATTCATACTCCAGGCTGTAGCCAGTGTAACAGGCGACATACCCGCCTCTTTTGCTATTTCCATATATTTTGCGGTTGACGCCAGAGTCCCCTCGTTCACAAAACGACTCGCCATGGCTCGCTGTCGAGCGTCGGCATCGCTGTACTCACCGAAGCGAGAATTTATAGGCACTTCTGGCTGGTTATATTTACCACTTAACACACCACCCCCAATTGGAGAGTAAGGCAGGAGTGACACATGCTCTCTTCTACATACTTCAGCCAACTCATCCAGAAATCGACGATTTAGAAGAGAAAAGTTATTCTGTATTGACTGAAAACGAGCGAATCCCTCGTATTCTGCAACCGTGTTAGCCTTGGTCAATCCATAGGCATTTTCGTTTGAGGTTCCTACGTAGCGAACCTTCCCCGCCTGCACTAGTCTGTCCAATGCCTCCATAGACTCATCTATAGGTACGATAGGATCAGGCCAGTGCACCTGATAGAGATCTATATAGTCAATATGCATTCTACGCAGCGAACCTTCTACGGCAGTTTCGATATGAAACCTATCTAAGGCCGTCAGGCCGTGACGGATAGGTGGGACAAACCAGCCCGCGGCCGCACCCGCAACCTTCGTTGCTATGATCAGTGAATCCCTGGGCTTGGTTTTAACCCATTCGCCAAATATTTGCTCAGTTACACCTACAGTTTCTGCCGACGGGGGAACCGGATAAACCTCGGCTGTATCAAAAAAGTTAATTCCACGCTCATAAGACTCTTCCAGAATTTTGAAGGACTCTTTCTTATCACTCCAACTGCCGAAACTCATCGTTCCCATGCAGATTGGACTGACTCTCAACCCACTCTTTCCTATATACCGATGTTCCATACTACTCCCTCGAAATTAAACGTAATCAACCATCCCATCAACAGCGCCTAGGCTGGGGCGCTACAATCATCACCAAGGTATCCACCACCACCACAATAGACGGCATCCTGCACTTGAATCCGAATTCCATCGGGGTCTGAGAAATAGACCTCAGGCGTGCCACCTTCAATACCGCCACGATTTGGCATACGCATGCTAATCCAGTGCACCATAGGCGGTGTATTATCCGCACTCTGCCTGGCTGTAAAGCCATAGTCTTCCAGTTTTGCTATGACGCCATCCACATCAAAATCATCGATGCTGAGGCATACATGATCCACCCGCCCTGGCTGCACCGGTGCTCCCGCCTGATCTCCCCCTACATACATTAAGAACTGTATTCCGTCGCCAACACCGACTATCGGTGATGCAGGCCCCTGGTAGGCCTGAAAGCCCAGCCCGAAAATGCGCGTGTAAAATTCATTGGCTCGATCTTTATTAGCGAGGAAATTTGTAAAGTGACTAACATCAATGGAGCGAAACAAACCAGAAGTAGCTGCCTCTTCCACTCGCTCACATATGGCACCGTCGTCACCGGCACCGCCGCAGTGATCCGTTCCTGAGAGCTGATATATCAAGCCCTCGATATCTGCGAAAAATAGCTCCTCGGTGCCTGACGTCGATCCGCCCTCGCGCTGCCCACGTGTGGTAGTCCAGGACTGCATTGCCACATCGAGCGAGGCCTGATTCGGGCCTGACTGCCTGCGCCGCGAAATGCCAAACGCGTCCAACTGATCGCGCACTGACTCCAGATCGAAGTTCTCCACACTGAGACCTATGTGGCTAAATCCGGGCTGCTCGCCAGCTTGCACGGGTGTCAAAGAGAAGAATCTGGGGCCATCACCAATTCGCAGGCAGACTGTGTCTCCTTGCCTCGACTGAATCGCTGCGCCGAATATGTCCTGATAGAATCGCAGTGATCGCTCCATGTTGGAGACGCGCATGCCAAAACTGTGTAATTTGCGCACCGCGATCGGTGACATCGATTGTGCAAGCAGTGTGGGGCTTAGGGTAAGTGCTGGAATTGCTTTGAGTACTGCGCGTCGGCTGAAAACTGCCGAGTTGCCAATCATAGTGGATTTGGTCGTCATAGCCGCTGTCCTCGCGCCTTTTATTGGTCGCGACATCATAGCTAGAGTCCTGTGCTAGCGTCTACCTTGAGGTAAATTTAATTCGACTGCGCCTCACCGCCATCCTTCAGCCACTGCTCCATACCGCCCTGGAGATGAGCAATATTCTCGACTCCCATGCTCTGCAGCGATTGAGCCGCCAGCGCGGATCGCCAACCCTTGTTACAGTAAAGGATTAACTCTTCGGCCTTATCGAACTCGGTTCGATAGTAGGGGCTATCTGGATCAATCCAGAATTCCAGCATACCGCGGGGGATATGTAGCGACCCTGGAATTTTCCCTTCGCGCTTGACCTCACGCACGTCTCTGAGATCGATAAGCAGGAGCGACTCGCCCATATCCTGCAATCTGGCATTTAATTCAGTCGAATCAATGGCTCGCAGGTTTTGTTCGGCCTCTTCAACCAACTGCTTATATCCCTTTTGAATCTGCATTATCTGTAATCCCTCGAATGTTATTTGCTACACGCGGCTCGAAATTTATCGTTTGATGCTCGAATCTACTATTATTAGGTATAACGTGGTGAACTGAAATCAAACATTGAGGAGTGCGCCCTGCGCATTGGGTTGATCGACATGAATGAAAGAGACTTCCAACTCATAGTCCGTGCCAAACGCCAGATTCACCGCGAGGCTGCACTGCGATCCTTCCTCATCTTCGGGTTGCTTTTTTCGGCGGCACTCCGACTAGTAGGTGTGGAACTCCCCTTCCTGTATCTGATGTTATTCGTTTCCCTGTTTATATCGCTTATCCTCAGCTCCGACCTGATCGCGAACTATGGCCAGGTATCCAAGGGCGATCTCATCAACGTTATAGAAAAACACATACACAGTGATCCCGAAATGCTCACGCGCTATGCGAACTCCAGAAGCAGAAGCTAGCCTAGCGGCGAGATGATTTCACCAGCGAGCCGCCGCCAGACACTACCGCACCGAATACATTGCCTGCCGAATCCACGGCAACACCCTCGGGGTTCGAGCCCTCGGGATAATCTTCAACGGTTCCATCGATAAAATAGTCGACAATGCCATCCAGCAAGCTGCCTACTCGAATACCTGCATGCCAGCCAGGGTTGCGTTCTTCATCGAACTCGGATTCCGAATCTGCAACATAGATCGTATCGTCGGCAGTAATATAGATTCCACTAGGTCGGCTAAAAGATTTGAATTCGCCTATGTAGTTGCCATCCAGATCAAATATCTGCAACCGGTTATTGCCTCTATCGCCTACAATTAATCTATTTCGCGAATCGATATCCAATGCATGGGGTGTCTTCAGCTTGCCCGCATCCGAACCCCAGCCACCCCAATACTTGATCATATTGCCATTGCGATCGAACTTGACGATGCGCGCAACAGTCGCGGGCGTCGCATCGGTATTCTGGCCGCTGTGGCCATCGCCCACATAAATATTGCCGTCGGCATCGGTAACCACATCACAGGGTGTTTCCAGCAAGGCATCTGTCCCATCACCGGCGACTCCCGGCTGACCAAGAGTCAATAGCACTTCACCTTCGGGGCTTAACTTATACACTGCGTGCCCCATGCCCGTGGTAGCCGGATCGTTGGCTCGCGGTCCCTGACCGTCGGTTACCCAAATATTACCATCACGATCTACGTGCAGCCCATGGGGAAACAACATCAAGCCGCCCCCCATTGATGCGACGACATTTCCATTCGAATCAATCTTCACAATGGGGTCGACACTAGAGCCGATGCAGCTATTAGCACCACAGCGATCAATAGCCCAAAGATGACGTCCGTCCGGGTCCATGTCGACACCCGCTGTCGAGCCCCATTCACGACCATCGGGCAGAGTCGCCCAATTATCCAAACTGGAAAAAGGATTCGGCCTATCATTAATTGGCTCCAGCTGGGCTGATAGGGAGCCAGAGCAAAGAATAAACACGAGGCCAAGCACGGGGCGCAAGCAAATACTAATGAGGCTAGACTGCACTGCTTGGGCGAACAAAGAATCTTGTTTACCAGACACGGAGACGGTGATCACTTTTAATCCCTCCCGGGGAGAGTGGCTAAATACAATTCATAGTAACTGGATAAAATGAGGCACGCTCGATAGAAATCACCCTTAGACTTTCTCAGCAGCGCGCCTCACTAGAACAGATTAAATCAGGAATCTGGTGAAAGCAATGCGCTACATCACAGCCTACAGCGCACTAAACGGGAGCTGCGAGAAATTTCCTTGCCGTTAAGCCTGCGCCCATGAAGATAGTCGCTAGAACAAATAGAAATATCTGGCTGAATCCGAACATGCCGCCGGCGGGCAAGGCTAGGGTCAGCCCCGACAGACCTATGAAGATTCGCACGAACATCCCCATACTTCCCTTTCCCAGGTGTCCGATACCGATCAGGTAGCCTTGCAGGGCGGCGGAGACCAGAGCCACACCAACAAGCGCTGTTGATACCGCCTGCAGATTCTCCATGGCACTGCCCTGCAACAGCAGCGCAGGATTAAAAACGAAGAAGAAGGGAACAAAATAGATAATCGCACCCAGGCGCATAGCCGCAAGACCCGCCCGCATCGGCGACACATGGGCGACAGAGGCCGCCGCGAATGCAGCTAGAGCTACGGGAGGCGTAATGAAACTTAGCATCCCCCAATACATAACGAACATATGACTCGCTAATGGATTTAGCCCCGAGTTAGTTAAGGCAGGAACCAGAACGATAGCGAGAAAAATATAGGCCGCCGTTACCGTCATGCCAATACCCAGGATAAAACTGGTCAGCGCGCCCATCAGTAGCAGCACCAGTGTATTTTCGCCGGCTAGATAGACCAGGTCATTCGCGATCGTCCCCGCGATGCCTGTAACCGCAAGCCCACCGATGATGAGACCGATCGCTGCAAGAATACCGGCAAGTTCCGCCAGCAGCTTACCCATAGTAGCGACTAGCTGCATAAACTTGTCTAGCGACAGGCGATGACTGGTAAATTGATTAATAACCAACAGAAGCGCAGTCGCGTAGAACGGCGCTACCGCCTCACGCTGCAGAAAGACCAGCATCCAAATCAGGGCGGCAAACACCGCGAGGAAATACCAGCCATCCTTAAATACCTGCCCAATCTTAGGCAGCTCTTCACGCGGCAGTCCAGCCAGGTTTTCCCGAGCCGCATAGGCATCTATCTGCATGAACAGGCCAAAGAAATACAGCACCGAGGGCACGATCGCGGCGATAGCGACTGTGACATAACTTATGTTCAGAAAGCTCGCCATGACAAAGGCCGTGGCGCCCATTATCGGTGGCATGAATACGCCACCCGTAGAGGCGCAGGCTTCGACACCAGCCGCATATTCCTTTGAAAAACCTACTCGGCGCATAGCAGGTATGGAAAGTGGGCCCGTAGTCAGTACGTTACTGATTGGCCCACCACTCATAGAGCCCATCAGGCCGCTAGAGAAGATGGACACCTTGGCAGGGCCGCCTCGCTTGTGGCCCAGCAAGGCAAAGGCCAGATTAATAAAGAAGGGGCCGCCGCCTGTATATTGCAGCGATATTCCGAAGACAAGAAAACCAAATACCAGTTGCGCGAAGACACGCATCGGAATTCCAAAGAGACTCTCCTCTCCTAACACGTGAAATATGGCTGCGTCCTGAACCGGGATGCTAAGCGCGGCGATCACATTCGGTAATGAATCTGCAAAGGTTGGGTAGAAGGAGAACACTACCACGATAAAAAACACTGGCCAGCCACCGGCGCGGCGACCTCCCTCCAATACGATCGCCCAGGTAATCATTGCCAGCCAGATGCCCAGAGGCGGTGCCGAGTATTCCCAGGCCTCCAGAACGATACGCTCTGCATAGAAGGCGAAATAGGAAAATATGACAGCGATGATCAGCATGATTGCCACGTCATACCAGGGAACATGTGTAGGACTTCTTTTATTTGCGGGGAAGGTAATAAAGACCATGCTCAGCATGATCCCGGTGATCAGGTACATATAGCGGCTATCGAGCATCACATAGCCGACGAAGAATCCCAGGTTAAATATCTGATTGATTGCCAGCGCAATGGAACAGGCGGTCATTGCTGCCATTATCATCTGCCAGCGGAACGATAGATCCCTGTAGCGCAACTTCGCCGCCTCTGTCTCGGCCAGATCCTTCGCCTCTATTTCTATTCTCGACTTCTCGCTCATACGCTTGCTACAACCCTTCGCCCAGTGTTATCAGCCCTTCGGCCTCAAGCGCACTATTTCTGGCTCGCATCCAAGCCGCCTCAAATTCAGCATAGCCCTCAGGCGCTGTTGGAAAGAACGCAGCCCAGGCATCCATAAGAACACGCTGTCGATTTAGATTGAGTAAATTCTGCGCATCCGCCGCCGCGTTCCATGCACCAATTTCCTTGTAGTAACGAATAGCACCAGGATGAAACGGTAGAAAGGCCTGATCGAATTTTTGTCTCTCTAGCAGCCACCCCGTTGCACCGGGCGCATTGTCCTTATACTCGTCGAAATGCTGGTGCATGATCTTTACCATGCTATACACCATCGTCTCTTCGGATGTATCCATACCTACCAGCAGGGGATAGGCGGAAGAGAACACCTCCAGGCCTTCCTCGGGCAGGGTTGGCCCCTCATAGGCAATATGCGGCACATACCAGGGCAACCTGGACCGCACTCTAGCCACAGCCTCCGGATTATCATGGGGCAAGGCAGGAAAGGTAAGCCCTCTTGGGGACGCTTCGATGCGCAGGAACGGTGGCGAATTACAGGCGCCACCGACAACGTCTGCGCGATTATTCAACACCGCGTCGATAGACGCATTGTAGCCACCCACCTCAACGGCAGTCACATCATCCCAGGTCAAGTTTGCGTAGGACAGTAGCGCGGCGGTCGCATTATTCAGAGAGGGAGCACCCTGCACAAATGTCACCCGCTTGCCCTTTATATCCGCGACACTATTTATGTTCGCATCGCTTGCCGTGGCAAAGGTAAAGGAGCAGCTATCGGAATAGTTAGACATTAGGGCGCGTATTGGTTGTGGGCCCCATATCTTCGAAGCGAAATTTAATATGCCTTCCTGGGCATAGACCGCCTCGGAACCACCGGCAGAAAAATGCACCCTGTTCGCGCGCAGAGTCGCCAGCCTGGACACATCATTGCGACCAGGAATAACCCGAAGATTTACTCGATATTGACGCTGCAAGATGCTGCCAATAGCGACCGCTTGGCTATAACCACCCGTGCCAGTGGGATAGGCAGACCAGGCGATAGTCTTGGGCAGATCGATGCCTTCAGCTGCTGAACTTAAATTGCTGGCAGTCAGATTCAGCAAAAGAGCAACCATCGAATTCAACAGGAAAGAGCGTGACCAAAGAGATGAAGAATATAAGCGCGATAGCATTGCACTGCTGCCTTGTAGGGAATGACCGTGAGCATAACCTAGCTTTTTGGACTTTGCTAGAAAAGCAGTAACGGGACAAAGCCCCCACCGAACGATTCGGTGAGGGCTTTGTCAAACAGGAAGGAAAAAACAAAAACCGTTTCTAACGCCTCAGAATAGTTTGCATCACCGCCGCAGCTAGCGCGTAACAGTAACGTTAATATTCTGGTAGGTAAAAAGTGAGCCGTCACTGGCTATGCCACGCAACACGTATTCACCCGGCTCATCGAAAACGACCTCCGACACCCAACGTCCATCTTCTGGAGGCTGCGGGATCTCAAACGGTGGTGCCCAGGGTGAGTTCGCATACATCCGGGTATCGGTGTAAGTCTTAAACTGTGTGGGGCTAAAGCTCGCCTTCGCTGCCGGGCCGCGATATACCGTCCATGAGAAACGCAAACCCGGGCCGCTCATAGCCACTATCGAAGAAGGTGGTCTGTATAACTGGTCTATCCCCTGACTACGCGGGCGGTCGCGACGCGCGGGCAGGTTGTCGGGATCACTTGCTCGCACGGCGAGACTGAGAGGCTGACCTACTCGCACCGATCGAAAGCTCTCTCCTTCGACGCGAAGCTCTGGAGGAATATTGTTTCGCAGCGAATCACTCAGGCTGCCGTAATTGCCTCCCACCTCAGTGGAGATAACCTGCGGATCAATACGGTAGTCGGCCTTCAATGTTCCATAGGCTCGATTCGTTTGCCCTTGGGTCTTTAGTGTCCACACCAGTTCTCTTTCACCAAAATCTGCCGGGACATCGATGGTGAAAAGAAAGGGGTTTCGTCTTGGGTAGAAGTGCGTAGGCTGCCCCATATCCGCCGAAGAAAAATCGAAAGCGTCAAGGCTAAGATCATCTAGTTCTCCCGGCTCAACCTCAGAGAAATAATTTTCCGGACTGATAGGTATATCAAATTGCTGATCCCAGTTGGTGTTCATGTAGCCAAAGAACAACTTATAGGACCCGTCCTCGTTTGGCCACCAACCTTCATAAGCCGGCGATGTAATCTGACCCCGCAGCTGCATGAATCTGGTCTGTGCATTCGCCGATTGATTAATCAGCAAGGCGATGAGCAACAGGCTTGCCAGCCATGAAACCTTGTTCGCTACTGACTTCATAGCTAATCATTTCCTTGTGCAAGCGACTGATCTACAGACTCCGGGGCCCAACACAGGGGACAAGCCACATCGTAGTCATTTCGATCTTTCATGTTTGCCCTTCTAATCGCCATCTCTTCCTGAAATTGCTCTTCAGTAAGCGATACCGAATAACCGAGGTCGATAAACATATTAGATACGGAACGACGTCCGCCACCTGCCCAGTTCCTGGCGTCAGCCAGATTGGGGTTTGCTCTGGTGGTATCCAGGAAGCCTATAGTGTGCAAGATAGTACCTTTAGGCAGCAGTGGCGCGGCATCATCTTCGTACACATACTGCTTAACCCAGTTGTGATCATAACCAACACAGTTTAGCGTGAATTGATTGTGACCCCAGATCGCCTCCATGCACATACGCACCCCCGGGGCATGCAAATGAGGCTCAAACGCCATGATCTTGGTGTGCTCTTGCAAGACTACATAGTTGTGAAATTCCTGATTCGCCTTGTTTGGCACTACATCGATATCGATGCCATTACCCGTGCGCGGTCCGCGACGACTGTATTGAGGCTCGTAGCCTACGGGAAAAAATTTGATACCAAATTCCACATAGGCCGATGTTTCGCGACCGTTGGAATGCATATGCGTCGCCTCTAGATGCAAGGCCGAATTAGCGGGTAGCAAACGCCCCGCCTTCTCGGAGAAAATATCTGCGTTGCGCCCTACCTCATGGATAGGCCAGCTAACCGTATCGCCAACAACCTCGGTACCGTCTTCGCTGAGTACGCCGCTGTTATAGGTCATGTGGTGAACAATATAGCGACCACCCACCGTACCAGTATCTCCATCGGCGGGGATGTCGTTGATCTCACGCACCTGAATGGCGGAAACATAGCGGTCTTCGGTGAGACCCGTTGGCACTAAGCCAATGTCGCCCCACCAGTCTGGACCCACAGCAGGTCGAGAGAAATCTCTGGAGCGCAAGATAAGATCCGGCTCGCCTATGCTCCACTCGTTGCCATCACCAAATACCAACATCGGCGGCTCATTATCTGGGTTACCCCGGGGCGCGCCATTGTCTGCCCAAGCCTGGATCATCGCCAACTCTTCATCAGACAGTGAATAGTCGTCTTTGAATTCGGTGATACCGATATCCTTTTCCAGAAAATAAGGGGGCATCGCACCCATGCGGTCTCGTATTGCGGTGCGATACTTGATGATAGGAGCCCAGGGCCTGACTTCTTCGTAGGTCATTAGAACCATGGGGCCACCGCCGCCTGGACGATGACAGTTCTGACAGCTGCGCTGCAAGATCGGCGCAATATGATCTGCAAAGGTCACCGAATCCGGATCGATTCCATAATCTTCCACATCGTAATAATGCGGTTGGTGATTAGCTACACTGGCATCGTGGGCTTGCGCTACTAGTGAGGATGAAAATAGCAGTGCAAGAAGAGAAGAAGCTATAGCAAGAAGCGCTCTGGCAGTCATGTCAGTTCCCCTGAATTGCGCCCTAAGCTTAACCGAGCGCTTATTTCTATTAATTAATTCACTTGTTATGAGTCTATGGCTAGCACCAGTACGGCGGCTATGCCCCTTTGTTATAACTTGATATTCAACTACCGAGAATAAAATTTTTAGCCTGAAAAGTCTACGCTAGCGCTCCGGTAGAGCAAATGCAGTCAGGGTGGTTCCCGAGGGAATCAACACATATTGACGACCATCGAGGAGGTGCGTAATCGCCCCTGCCCCCCAAATTCGCGAGCCTGTTTGATAGTGCCACAGGTTCTCACCACTTACCGCATCGAAGGCCATAAAATTCCCCTCGTGATCGCCGGCAAACACTAGCCCTGCAGCGGTCGTCAGCACACCGCCGAAGGTGGGCGATGGGTAGGTAAATTCCCAGCGCAATTCTCCTGTCTGGACATCTAGTGCTCGCAAGGCGCCGGAACCCTGCTCGGGGTCGATAAATATAACCCCGCCAAATGAAGCCTGCCCGGGCACCAGACTAGGCTCCTCGGGCACAAACGTGGCACAGGTTTCTCGCGCCGTGAGATAGAACAGCCCTAGCTCTGGATAGAACGAGGGTGGCATGAAATTAGTGCTTCCCCAGGGATCGGGAACACAGCCCTTACTGCCGTCGTTCAAGACAATTGGACGGCCGTCTGCCCCAATTTCACGGGCCCAGGTGGTTCCCGTGAAAGGCTTACCGAGTAGAAATTCCCCTGATACACGATCGAGCACATAGAAGAAGCCATTGCGATTGCCTACCATAACCACCTTGCGCTGCTGCCCCTGCCACTCAATGTCGGCCAGCACCGGCATGTGATTTGAGTCCCAGTCATTCAGGTCATGGGGCGTGAATTGATAGTGCCATTGAAGTTCTCCAGTATCGGCATTGAGAGCCACTAGCGAGTTGGAGTAGAGATTGTCTCCGGGTCTGCTATCGCCGTAGTAATCCGGGTTAGGGTTGCCCACACCCCAATAGATGAGGTTAAGCTCGGGGTCGTAGCTGCCGTTCATCCAGGTGCCACCGCCACCTCTGGCCAGTATTTCCGGATCGTTCGGCCACGTTTCACTGCCAGGCTCACCGGGCCCTGGAATCGTATTGAAGCGCCAAAGTCGCTCGCCTGTAGCCGGGTCATAGGCATCGATAAAACCGCGAGTAGCATACTCACCGCCGGACACACCGGTAATAACCATGCCATCGATGACCAGCGGAGCACCGGTAGCCGCATAACCGACGCGGTAGTCGGCGAGTTCTACATCCCAGAGAATGTCACCGTTGCGTCTGTCAAAAGCCAGCAGATGCGCATCCAGCGTCACCATAAACAAGCTATTTCCGAGCATGCCGAAGCCTCGGTTAACCGGAGCGCTGGCACCGTAGGTCAGATCTTCTGGAAGATTACGTCGATATTGCCAGAAACGGCGCCCGGTTCGCGCATCGATCGCCCAGGCATAATTATTCGACCCGGTGACGTATAAAACACCGTCGTCCACCAGTGGCGTCGTTTCGAAGCCGCGACCACGGGTTGTAGTGCCCGTCTGAAATGTCCATACGGGCCTTAGAGAAGCTACGTTCTCGGTATTTATCTGAGTCAATGGACTATGCCGTTTTCCGCTGTAGTCGCCGGAATAGGTCAGCCAGCGAGAGGGATCCGAAAACCCCTGTAGGATATCTCCATAATTGGGGCCGGAATCGTCCTGTGCCACTGCAACCATGGCAGGAAAAATAAACAGAAATGCCGCGAAAAACGGCATATTGAACATTTCACCAAGAATTAGCTGCAGTTTTCGCTTCTGTGTCATTTGCGTCTCAGGTTTCATTGCTGTTGATGAACATAATTCAAAATATCGTCAAGCTGAGCCTCACTCAGTTGACGCTCTGCGAAGGCAGGCATAAGGGACGCTATGGCTCGGTCCGATGAAATCAACTCAGATTTCGAGAATGCTCGCAGCCGCTGATCACTATCCAATATCTGAATAGAGAAGGCGTCCTCGCTCTTTATCACTCCAATCACAGTGTCGCCACCGACCGTCGTCAGAGAGATTGGCTTATAGCCCCTGCCAATAGTCGAATTCGGGTCGCGTACCGAACTGCGCAGCGCTGCCTGCGTACGACGCAAAGTAATTCGCCCAAGGTTTGGGCCAAGACTGCCCCCTTCTCTCCCTACACGGTGGCAATCGGCGCAAAAATCGGCGAACAGCCCAGCGCCATTTTCGGCATTTCCGCCAAACTCTTCCGTAGCGCCCGAAACAGCGACGCTGCGCAGATAACTCACTAACATCCAGATTTCGATATCGGGAAAATCGTGTGATGGCATGATGCTGCCCGGCACGCCCTCTTGTATGCGCGAGAAAACGCGATTCTCGCTAATCCCGGGCTGGGTCCACATTAGTGTCAGGTCAGGTGCATCGATGCTGCTTATGCCCTTCGCATCCGCTCCATGGCAAGTGGCACATTGCGCACGAAAGATAACGCCGCCCGCAGCCGCGGCTCTGGGATCAGAGGCTAGAGGATTGGTCTGCTGCGCGAGCACAGCCGATGGGTATATCGCCACCGCCAGTAACAGAAATAGCGCCGTATAGACCAGAATGGGTGACGCTTGACCGAAAAGGCCTCTGTGATGTTGCGTTTCTTGGCTCATCGTACTTCTTATTATCTTAGTATCTTATTGTTTTACTATCTTACCGTTCTAATTATGCTTAATAGCTCGGTGCCGCGATCCAGCCTTGCTGAGTTTGAGAAAGAATACCACCATCCCCCACATCGGGCTATCCAAGGTTTTGTTGACTTTGATTCGGCATTGTTTAACTCTATAGAGGCTAAGAGCCAATACAATCTGGAGAGTAAAATGGGCCACAACAACGATAACCAGAAGAAGACTTCAACCCTACAAATTTTCACATCGGTCTGCGCAGCACTCGTACTAGGCTGGCTGGTACTGGGCACGCAGGCAAATCAAACCTCGGCACAACAAAGCAATTTCATGGGCGGATCACCCCGCGTCGCAGACAGCGATGATGTGAGCACATTGCGACTAATTTTCCCTGCGGGAGTGCGTTCTAATTGGCACAGCCATAGTTGGGGCCAACTACTCATGGTTGAGGAAGGCCGAGGCCTAACTCAGGACCGAGGTGGCCCACTTCTGGAAATGCACCCAGGTGAACCTTGGTGGACCCCTGCCGGCCGCGAGCATTGGCATGGCGCCCATCCCGATGAAGACGTTTTGCAGATGACAATTTACGAAGGCGAAGTGAATTGGTTAGAAGGCGTAACAGACTCAGTCTATAACGCCGCACGCACACGCCCCTAATAGAAAGTCTCTATTAAAAGTCGCAGGAACACAGATGGGTGGCTCGTTTTCGAGCCACTCATTTTTCATTGCGCTAGCTGTAGCCCTCACATGTTTACTCACTAAGAGAAAGAATCATATACTCAGTCACCGAGAGCGCGCCTATCGATAACGAAACTAGCGCCATGGGGAAATATGGGACCAACATGAAGAATCGAATCCTACAAGTCTTTGCAATCACGAGCACCATGGCTGTGCTCATCAGTTGTGGCAGCGAAGAATCCGCTATGCCCGAGCTTAGTTTCGAAGAAGCGTTACAGGAACAACTAATTCAGGCTCAATCCGGTGATGTTATTTCTATTCCGGCGGGCGTGCATGAGATTACTCGCAGCCTCTCTTTAAATGTCTCTGGGGTAACCATCGCCGGCGAAGGCATGGATGCATCGATACTGTCGTTTAAGAATCAGGTGCAGGGTGCGGAAGGCATTCTAGTTAGTGCAAACGATTTCGTCATTCGTGATCTGGCGATCGAGGACACGATTGGCGATGCCCTGAAGATCAATGAGAGCAATAACGTACAAATATTACGCGTGCGTACTCAATGGACAGGTGGCCCGCTTAGCACGAACGGTGCCTATGGAATCTATCCTGTGCAGTCGAACAATGTGCTTATCGATGAAGCTGTCGCAATAGGCGCATCCGACGCCGGCATCTATGTCGGGCAGTCCTCGCAGATCATCGTTAGAAATTCCCGTGCCGAATACAATGTGGCGGGAATAGAGATCGAAAATTCAACATTTGCCGATGTCCACGATAACGTCGCTACAAATAACACCGGCGGTATTTTGGTTTTCGATCTACCCAATTTGCCAGTCCAAGGCGGACGTAATACGCGCGTCTATGCCAATCAAATTTTTGCTAACAACACCGGCAATTTCGCACCCGAAGGCAATATTGTAGCCGGCGTTCCCGCTGGTACTGGCCTGATGATCATGGCTAATGACAATATCGAAGTATTCGAAAATAATTTTGAAAATAATGACAGCGCGAACATACTCATCGTAAGCTATTTGATCAACGAACTGCCCATTGACGATGCGAACTACGACCCGTTCCCTGAAGCCATCTATATTCATAACAATCAATACCAGGGCGGTGGCGAAACACCCGATTCCGAACCACTTGCCCTACTTCAGGCCGCTACCGGACAGCCGATACCGGATATCGTTTGGGATGGCATGTTAGCAGAAGGCAAAATGGCGTCCGATGCCCTGTGCTTCGCCGAGGCCGATGACACAAGTTTTGTAAGCCTGGATGCTAGCAACGGCTTTGCACAACCCTCTTTCGATACCACCGCACATGATTGTGCGCTGGATCGTCTTTCCCCGATCTCTATGAGCACAAGTAGTCAATGACAGACTTTAATCTGCACTCGGCATTATTGAGCGCTTGCCTACTCCTTGCCGCGTGTTCGGAGGCCCCTCCTGTCTTTCATGAGACAGAACGACCGCTGCGACTCTCGGATTGGCAACTCTTCGCCGTGGATGCAGAAGAACTCGTGCCCAGTGAGTCCAGCGTGGTATTTCGGCCAAACAATCCATTGTTCACAGATTATGCGCATAAATTGCGCACCCTGTGGATTCCCTCCGGCTTGCAGGCTGACATTAGTCAGGGAGAAATAGACTATCCGGTGGGTACCATACTGAGTAAAACCTTCTACTATCCCCGCGCTGAGAATGCCACACTGGCAAAAGTTGCTGACACAGGGAAGCAGACGGTGAGCCTCAGTGACAACCAATTAATAGAGACTAGACTGCTGGTGCGCAAAAGCGGCGGCTGGGATGCCTTTCCCTATGTCTGGAATGATGAACAGACCGAAGCGTTTCTGCGCGTCGCCGGTGCGAGCAAAGCCGTCTCCCTGAGCACTCAGACAAGCCCAGAGACAATCGATTTCACCTATTTCGTTCCTAACGAGAATCAATGTGCCGGGTGTCACACTACGGCTCACCCCGAAGGCGACATGCATCCACTAGGCGCCACCTTCAGCCAACTCAATGCACATGCTATTGCGCCCGACATGGACAAACCCACACAGCTGGCGCAGATGCAGGCACGGGGATGGCTAAGTAGCGACGAAAATTTTCCTGACTCAGTTGCCTGGCAAGACCCTTCCGCTCCGCTGCAAGAACGTGCGCTGGCCTATCTGAATATGCAATGTGGGCACTGCCATAACCCAGAAGGTGCGGCAGACACCTCAGGTCTCATCCTCGACAACTCGCAGACACTAGCCATCAACCGCGGGGTGTGTAAACCACCTGTTGCTGCCGGTGGTGGCGCTGGCGACCTACGCTACGCAATAGTGCCCGGCCAGCCGCAGCAATCCATCTTGCTCTATAGAATGGGGTCGGAGAAACCTGATGAGATGATGCCGGAATTAGGCAGGTCCCTGATTCACAAAGAAGGTATAGATCTGGTAAGTCGCTGGATAAATGAGATGCCAGGCAACTGCTGAGCAGTAGTGCAATAGTCAGTCACTCTTTGCGAAAGAATGTATGCAAGACATCGTCTAGCAAAGGGCCCCAGTTATCCCAATCATGCCCCTCATTCACCTCACGGTAAGTCAGATCGTATTCCTGAAATTTCAGCGTCTCCATGAATTGCTGACCCGCCTGGGTATTGTCGTTGACAGTACCAACGCTCATGAAAATTTTAAGCGGCAATTTTTCCTGCGCCATATACTGGAAGCGAAGTTCGTCTACCATCTCGCTGTTTGCCGGTGACTGCATCGCAATTCCGGCGAAGCTTTCATGAGCCATTAAACCAAAGCAGGCACTGTTACGAGCGCCGAAGGATAGACCCAGAATTACTCTTTCATCACGAGCCCCAGCGGTCGGATATTCCTTGTCTATGGCAGGCAGTAGCTCTTCGGTGAAAAAATCGACATAACGCGGATTACAGAAAAATTGTTGGTTGCGTCGATTCTGCTGCAGCCTATCGGGATTGCGACTATCGACAAACACGACTAGAAGCGGATCAATATTACCCGCCGCTATTTCTGCATCGAGTAGTTTAGGAAGCTCACCGCGGGAGATATACCACTGACCATCGGTAATATAGAGTGTCGGCAGTGCTGCATTTCTGCGCGCACCCTCGGGCTCATAGACTCTGTATTGCAAGTCGTAGCCCAGAGCCTCACTGGAGAAACGAATATTATCGCTCAAGTTACCATCGGCGAAAACCAGAGAGCTGCAACCCAAACTAAGCAGACAAGTTAGCCACCTCACGACTGCTCCTCACTCCTCATCAACCTCTTCCCCAGCGACTGCCTCAATCTGACTCGTTGTATTCAAGCCCATTATCAGGCGCCATAACATGCGAAATCTGAATGTCTGGTAAATTAGAACTGCATTGGCCAGGACCAGGGCCAGCACAGGAAGCCAGGTCTGGTTCTGGGTCATATCAATCGCAAGAGCCATCACGACAAGAATCAGCACTATCGTTATTGCTGGCCAAAAGTCGCGCAGGGTTGCAGGCTTCCTGTTACCGAAGAAGTCGTCATTCTCTGGGTCCTGACGCGCACGCTTGAAACTACTATGGGACACCCAATTGCCCGATATGAAAATTGAGCCGAGCACGTAAAGCCACAGGGTAGCAAACCCCTCACCAATTAGTGCGATCAACATGAATTGTTGAATGCCAATTATAAAAGGCACAATGGAATCTCTGAGTTGGGGCTGCCAGATAAAACCCATTACCATCGTCGAGTACATCACCCATATCTGCAGTATTCCCAAGAACGAGGCGATCACCATGCCCCAACCTATCAATGCCTGAAAATCTAATACCAAGAGCCAATCGCTATCTATGATTTTCGACCACATTAACTCCAGGGCCAAGGCTTGAATAATACTGATAAGGGTTAACAGTACTGTGGGGAAATGCGTCTGCGCTCTTGTTCTTATCTTACTCATAGCGTTGCCAATTCTTATTTAATCGGAAAATCGAAGTAGGTATCTGGAAAGGGTTCGTCTGCGAGCATAAAATGCCACCACTCTGTTCGTATCGCCCTGAAGCCATGCTTGGTCATGGCTGCAGCCAACAGACTCCTATTAGCACGCGCCTGTGCAGTTAGGTTCAGATTACTTGGCCAGGACACTGGATCGAAAAAATCCCAGGGACTACCCATATCGAGCTCCTCCCCCGTATCCCCATCGACCAGCGTCAGATCGATAGTGCTCCCTCTAGTGTGACCCGAGCGCGCCGAGATATATCCTTCACTGAACAGGATGTCCTTTGCCACAGCGGGGTAGAAAACTGCCTTCATCTTGGTATCGTCCAAGTCTTGAGCCCAACGCACGAAATGATCCACCGCCCGCTGTGGGCGATAGGCATCGAACACCTTCAGGCTCAAGCCGAAGGCCGCGACTTCCGCCTGCACCTTGGCGAGTGCTTCGGCGGCCTCCCTGGTCATGAAGACCCGCTCGGCATGGTAGCCATCGACTACGTTGCCTACGAAATTGTTCGCGCTAAAATAACGAAGTTCAACCTGAATAGTAGGTATGAATTCCTGCAGCTCTACAAATGCCTCAGGGACCAGATCGTCGCCATTCTGGGCGATGGCTCGCTGCTCTCCCTGTAATATGAATAGTGCGAGCAGCAGCGTAAAAACACGCTTTAGCGAAACTAACACATGGTATTTATGTGATATTTTATTATTCATGGGCACCCGCCTCCATAAGTATGACCCAGTTTAATCTATCCTCGCCCTGAAAACTCTGGTAATTGTGGTGCCATCAAGAATTTCGGAATAGAATAGCCTCCCTTTCCAGGGTCATTCCTTGACAATTTACGTCGCCTAACAGCTAGTAACGTGACAACATACTCAGAACGAAACAGAAAATTTAGCAGCAAATATTTATAGTTAGAAGTGGCACCTAGTACTTATCGACTGTTAAAGCAGTGTTTGCAGACTATAATACTGTATCTAGAAAAGCCAAATAATCAATAGGCAGCACAATGAGAGCCATGCAGAAGACAATAGGTCTGTTGGGCGGCATGAGCTGGGAATCCACGGCCAGCTACTACCGTGATCTTAACGAAGGCATCAAAGCCAAGCTAGGCGGATTACATTCGGCAAAAATTTGCCTGGTGAGCGTCGACTTCGAGGAGATCGAGAAATTACAACACATTGAGGATTGGGACGGAACGGCTGTCATATTGGCCGAGGCCGCTATGGCGATAGAGAAAGGTGGCGCCGATTTTCTTTTGATCTGCACCAACACCATGCACAAGGTTGCCCCGCAGATTCAGCAGAAGATATCCATACCCATCCTCCATATTGCGGATGCGACCGCCGAGCGCCTGCGCACTGACGGCATTAAGAAAGTAGGCCTGCTAGGCACGCGCTTCACCATGGAACAAGACTTCTACAAAGCGAGGATATCAGAGCGCTATGGCATCGACGTTTTGGTACCGGAAGAAGCCGATCGTGCCGATATACATGATGTTATCTACAAGGAGCTTTGCCTTGGCACCATCGATGAAAATTCCCGCGAGAGATATCTGAAGATTATAGATAAACTCGCACAGAGCGGCGCTCAGGCAGTTATTCTAGGCTGTACCGAGATAGCGCTGCTGGTTCAGCAGAAACACACGGCAATACCACTCTACGACACTACAGCGATACACGCAGAACAGGCAGTAAGAGAAGCGCTGTCGAGTTAGATTTGCAGCAATCACCAATGGGATACAGATTTAAAAGACTATGGATGAAGTAATTATAGAGACCGCAACCGTTGCAATGGCAACGTTCTTCGCCACAATCGGCCCCCTCGATGTGGCGGCAGTCTACGCCGGTCTGACAGCAACAGAAACACCAAAGCGCCGCCGCAGCATGGCAATTCGTGGAACGCTTATCGCGACTGGTATTCTAGTGTTATTTGCTCTGGTGGGAGAGTTTCTACTCGCCGGCCTCGGCATCTCCCTCGCTGCCCTGCGCACGGGAGGCGGAATCCTACTCTTGCTAATCGGCATCGACATGGTATTCGCTCGCACATCTGGCAGCACATCCACCACCGAAGAAGAAGAACAGGAGGCTTTGGGCAAGCGCGATATCGCTGTATTCCCACTGGCCACGCCGCTTATTGCAGGTCCGGGAGCCATGGGCGCTGTAATCCTGCTCATGGCCAACAGCGAGGGCGATCTGGTTCTACAGTTCACCGTAGTTGCCTCCCTACTCGCGATCATATTGCTTACCTTCATCATGCTATTGCTTGCCTCAAGAATACAGCAACTGTTTGGGGTGACCGGCATGCATGTTGTAACGCGCGTATTCGGTGTATTGCTATCGGCACTCGCCGTTCAGTTTATATTTGACGGCATCGCGCAAAGCGGCCTGTTGTCCGGCTCCTGAGCTTCGGTTTACTAAAAAACGAGCCGCAGTATGCTCAGGAAAAATATCCGATGCCTCAGCTCAGTGAAGAAGTGAAGCCCTAGAACGAATAGAGGAGCTCCTCATGCAAGTCAAAATCGCCGAAAGCCTGGAGGATCTAAAACTCATAGCACCGGTGTTGCTGCAACTTAGGCCACAGTATTCTGCAGACGGCCTTATCGCGCAGATTAAATCACAGCAGAAAGACGGCTACCGCATTGCCTACGTCCAAGAAGGTGTTGATGTCCTCTGCGTAGCCGGTTTTCTGCTTGGGCAGAAGCTTGCCTGGACGAAACATATCTATGTCGATGACCTCGTCACCTGTGAGGCACACCGCTCCAGCGGCGCAGGGAAAGCTCTTGTCGATTGGCTCAAACAACATGCTAAAGAGAATGGCTGCCAACAACTTCACCTGGACTCCGGTGTCACACGCTACGGGGCCCACAAGTTTTACCTTAGAGAAGGCTTCGATATTACCAGTCATCATTTCGCGGTTGTGCAGCTTGATGCTAATTAGAGAAGAAATTAAAGGTGACCTTGCTCACATCGAAGCCATCCATCTGGCTGCGTTTCCCGGCGCTGGCGAGAGTCAGCTAGTTACTGCGCTGCGTAAAAACGTAAAGAATCTACTCTCTCGTCGCGGTAGTAGATGGCCGGCCGGTAGGCCATATTCTTTTCTCGCCAGTCGCCCTGGACTCTACTACCTCATTACGGCTAATGGGATTAGCTCCAATGGCAGTCCTTCCAGAATTGCAAAGCAAGGGTATCGGTAGCGCCCTGGTTGAGGCCGGGCTCAAGCTGTGCCGCAAAGCGAAAATTGGTGCCGTAGCCGTTCTTGGGCATCCTGAGTACTACCCTAAATTTGGATTTGAGAAGTCTGAAAAGTTTAATCTCAACTCTGAATACGATGTACCACCCGGAGTCTTCATGATCGCCGAATTGGAAAATGGCTATCTAAAAAATTGCAGCGGCACCACCTCTTATTACGAAGAATTCAGTAAGTTGTAAGAGTGCACCATCGATGTTTCAAACAACGTAAATGATACTCCCGGCAACACCATTGAGCTTTTCTTCCCGCTCTCAAAAAGTCAGGCATTGGCCTATTCCAGCTTGATCCGTCCGATTATCTAAAGGGAACTAACACGTGATGTTTAAAAATAGACATCCAGATCTGGAAACCCCAGATTCAGACCTGCGTTATGTAATTCTTACCCTTGCCGAAGAGTTAGGCGGCAAGCCCGCTCTCATCGATAGCCCAACTGAAAGAACGCTAAGTTATACGCAACTGTCACAGCCGATCCAGCACTTTGCCGCCGGACTCAACCAGCGCGGCTTTAAGAAAGATGACGTCTTCGCCACGTTCATTCCGAACGTGCCTGCATAGGCCGAGGTCTTTCTGGGTGTCGCTGCCGGAGGCGGAGTCAATACTCCCTTTAACTCTCTGTATTCAAGCCGCGACCTCGTCCATCAGCTCACTGATTCCGACACACGCTTCCTATTCACTATTCCGGAATTCTTGGATCGCGCTCTTCCCGCCGCCAGGAAAGCTGTTACTGCGTTCTCCGATCTACTCATCAATGCTGGCAACGCCTCATCCGTCACTTTCGACCCAAAAACAGATCTAAGCGCACTACCCTATTCCAGCGGTACGACAGGTCTATCGCAGGGAGTAATGCTCACACACGAAAACCTGATCTCAAATATGATCCTCTCCTGCTAAGCCAATCCGATAGATGAGAGCGAGAGCGTCTGGCCGCAAATGCCTAAGCATTAAGGGATTCACTCATGCCAATTCAATCCTGAATTGGCTATAATCCCGCTCCCAGCAATTATGCAGGCTATATCTTCCATGTCATCGAGCAACAAAGTCGGCTTCGTCTCACTAGGGTGCCCAAAAGCCCTGGTAGATTCCGAGCGCATACTCACGCAGCTAAAATCTGACGGCTACGACATCGTGCCGACTTACGACGACGCTGATCTGGTTGTAGTGAATACCTGCGGCTTTATCGATAGCGCGAAACAGGAATCTCTGGACGCCATCGGCGAGGCGATTGACGAGAATGGCAAGGTACTGGTTACCGGCTGCATGGGAGCGCAGAAAGAAGTTATCACCAATGCGCACCCCAAGGTCTTGGGCGTAACCGGGCCGGCCGCCTACGAACAGGTTGTGAATCAGGTACATAATTTTCTTCCACAGAATAAGTCTCATGATCCCTTTATCGATCTCGTACCTGCACACGGCATAAAACTAACACCCAGACACTACGCCTACTTGAAAATTTCTGAAGGATGCAATCATCGCTGCAGCTTCTGCATCATCCCTTCGATGCGCGGTGACCTTGTTAGCCGCCCAGTTGGCGATGTACTCGACGAGGCAGAGAGACTAGCCAACGCTGGCGTGCGAGAACTATTGGTCATCTCTCAGGACACCAGCGCTTACGGTGTGGACAACAAATACCAAACAGGCTTCTGGCAGGGTCAGCCAGTCAAGGCGAGTATGCAGGGCCTATGCGAGGCGCTCGCGCAACTGGGCATATGGGTTCGCCTGCACTATGTCTACCCCTACCCCCACGTAGACAAAATAATACCTCTGATGGCCGAAGGAAAAATCCTGCCCTATCTGGACATACCCTTTCAGCATGCCAGCCTGTCCGTACTGAAGGCGATGAAGCGACCCGCTGCAACGGAGAAGACCTTAGACAGGATTCGCACATGGCGTGAGCTATGTTCCGACATCACACTGCGCAGCACCTTCATAGTAGGATTCCCGGGTGAGACCGATGCCGATTTCGAAGAACTCCTGCAATTTCTGCAGATAGCGCAGCTAGATCGGGTAGGCTGCTTTCAATATTCCCCTGTCGACGGCGCCGCTGCCAATGATCTCGACAATCACGTTCCCGAAGAACTGAAACAGGAACGCTGGAAACGCTTCATGGAAACACAGCAGGAAATTAGTACACAGAAATTACAGGCAAAGATCGGTCAGAAACTGGAAGTATTGGTAGATGAAGCTAATGCGGAAGGAATCGTAGCGCGATCTGTTGCAGACGCACCAGAGATCGACGGCAATGTATTCCTGGAGCCGAACCCTGAAGTCCAGGCCGGAGATTTTATCCAGGTTAAGATTCATGATGCCGACGAGTACGATCTCTATGGCGCTCTTGCTGACTAATAGCTAATAGTCTTTTGCAGTACTAGCGGGGAATAGCCAATGCCGTCCGGCGCTTCTCCCGTTGTATAGTCACCCAGAACTTCTTGAGTCTCTATGTTTATCGCCAAGACTCGATTCTCACCGCTGAGCGACAAAAACAGAGTTCTATCATTGAGGTAGAGAGTGACACCCTGTGGGCACAGCCAATAGACGCGCAAGCCTAGCGAGAGCCCAAAAAAGCAAGTACTCTAGTCTCACACTCTGAAACAGACGCCCTAAAAATTCTCTATGCTTTCATCTCGCCTTCTAATCACCGCCTTGTTGTCTCTGTTCGCTGTAAGTAGCCTGGCGCAGACAAATCCTGTAGCTCCTGAGCATGAAACCGAGATCAATATCTCAGAGAAAACCAAGGCGATTAACGCCTATCGAAATCCTCAGCCTAGAGACTTAACAATCCTCGCTCAGACTCTTGCTGCAGAAGAATTAGACAGGGCTGTTCTAAATCGTCTGATGCAAGAAATAAGCACCCAACCGGAAAGAACGCAGGCCCGAATCGGGCTCAGCGAGAGTCAGCTGCGGGAAATATTCATTACTCTTTCCAACGCCCGAGGCTTCATTAATGGCAGCGAATTACAGAATGTTCAAGCGATGTGCAGCGCATGGGAATCGTCTGCAGCGATGGGTGAGGAACGCATAGCGCAGGCGCTTGCAGCCTATACTGCAAGGGAACAACTTACCAAAACATTCATCGCCAAGTACTATAGCGTGGTATTACATGATATCGAATCGCTACTGGATGAAACTTCTCTATCTCGATTCAACGCCTACATGGTCGACAGACGCCGACGATTAGCCAATGCCGGGATAAAGTCTTGGGGAGCTCCGGTGCAGAATCTTAGAGCCGGTACTGATACCATTAATTTCCACTGCCGCTAGAAAATTAAAATTACTATTGGAGTTAAGCTGTGAGTTATAAGTGTTTCGAAGTAACCGTTGAGAACAAAATTGCCCATATCGTCCTGAATCGTCCCGAAAAAAGAAACAGTATGATTCCCGAGTTCTGGGATGAGTTGCCCAGCATAGTGAGAGAACTCGATGCGAACGCCCAGGCGCGCGTCATCGTCATCTCATCCACCGGTCCTCACTTTACATCTGGCATCGACACAGCGTTGTTTAGCAGCAATGCCGAAGCCAGTGACGACCCAAAAATTAGAGAGAAACAAAACCGGGTTCATGGCGCTAGGCTGTATGACACGGTCAATTACCTGCAACAAAGCTTTACCTGTCTCGAGGAATGCAGGGTCCCGGTGCTGGCCGCCATACAGGGCGGCGTCATTGGCGGTGGCGTCGATCTTATTACTGCCTGCGATATGCGCTATATGACCGCCGATAGCTTCCTGACCATCTTCGAAATCAACATCGGGATGACGGCAGATGTTGGCACCTTCCCGCGCATTACCAAGCTACTCCCGGAGGGTGTGGTCAAAGAGCTCGCCTATACCGGCCGTCGCATGTCGGCTGCCGAGGCGAAGTCACTTGGCTTTGTAAATGAAATTTTTGCCGATCAAGATTCGCTACTTCTTGAGGTTATGAAGATCGCCGAACTGATAGCGAGCAAAGCACCACTGGCAATCTATGGCAGTAAACGCATCATCAATTATTCCCGCGATCACAGCACAGCAGACGGCCTGGACTACATCGGTATTTGGAATGCGAGTATGTTACAGAATGCTGAAATCATGGAGGCGATGACTGCGGCGTCTGAGAAACGACCCGCAGATTTCGTCGATATCCCGGCAAAGAGAAAGAAGATGGGTTCGGGCATTGTCGATTAGGCCAGCCTACCAGCCCAGTCCAGACCTGTCTAACCGGCTAAAAATGAATCTAACAACACTTCCATCAATGCCGCACCCAGCCACGCCAATGGCGGTATAAAAATATAGAACAACAAGCGGGAGAAAAACGAAAGATTCATCGGCCAGGTGCGTAGATGCCTCACCTGCTCGCGTCGCTCGATCAGACCATTCATCCTAAGCAGGGATTGCGCATCCAGCTCTGGCGATGCTTGTTGAATTTCATCATTGAACAGGCTCAGTACTAACGCTTTCTCTCTACGGATATTTTGGCGGATGGTCCAGGTTGGCAGAAAAACAAAAATAAGCGCCGAAAGCACCGCCACATAGAAGCCATTCGCGTAGTTGACCCACTGAAAGTCACGGTCCAGAGACTGCAGTATGGTTAATGATAACGCACCCACTACCATTAAGAATTGGCTAAGAACTGCCCAGTCGAAGCCATTCAATCTATCCAAGTTATAGAGATTCACGCGTACCGATTTTCCGTAGTGGAACAGTAAGAGATCGTCCTGAAAAACAAAAAACAACGTGACAGCAATCGTAGACCACATAAACATCTGGCCACATGCCATCGCTATGCTAGTCCAGAATATGTCCGATGCTGGGTCTAGACTTAGAGAGCTCGGAAAAATATTGGCTGCGATTGCAAACACCGACCCCAATATAACGGCTACAGGCCAAAGCTTAGCGAACGGGTAGCGTCTTAGCTCCATGGCACTTGGGTCTCGCATCTGACTGCGAATATCAACAAGAAGCGGCTCGCTTGATCGAATCCACGCCGTTAACCACATCAACAGGCCGGCTGGCAGCAATGTTAGCAGGCTGAACAGGCCCATTATTTCCATGGGCC
>CAJQHM010000025.1 GCA_905478195.1 uncultured Pseudomonadales bacterium | reverse complement strand
TCCAAATAGAGGAAGTCGATGTTTGATTATCATCACTGAGACCGATAACAGTAGGTATATGTCTTTCAGTAAGGGTTGACTTCCAGGTTAGTACTGTTCGCAGAGCTTCAATTATTTCCTGGTCTACAGTGGGGCTAACATCGGAGCTTTTAATCTTTGAGTCGGCGATAGATGTTGAACTCTGGCGCACTGCCTTTTGTGTAGTAGAAATTGAGCAACCACATAAAATTAGCATCATTAAAAAACTAGCTGATCTTTTATATGTCATTATTTTCACTACTAATTTTGAATTCATTTATTTAGACTTGACTTTTCGATAGTAATTTTTAGTTTTTTTTGACTAACAGGATACCAAATTTATAAAACAAAGCACTTATATTTATTTTGCTGTTGAGCGGTAGTGGAAGCAACCTGTTAAGTTTACGTTCTCCCGATTAGAAATCATGAAATTTCTTTCTATCAAAGCAGTGCCGTGGTTGCTGAAAGTAAAGCAAACGTGCTGAATTTCCAGCCTCATGCGACAACCCTGTTTTTCTTCTGTGCCGGGGTTAGTCTATTCGTTCTCGGGTATTTGAGCAATTTTTCGTTGAGAAACTGGATTTTTTGCGCAATTAGTCTCATTGCTCTCAGGTCTTCTAGCTGCGCTTCAGATCCCACTGACCTTTTCCCTAAGTTAGTACCATTCACAGAATGAGAAAATTCATTCTAATTTTGACAGCACATCCTTTATGGCTTCGACTTCGAGCAGTTTGTCAGCAAGTAGCCGTTTTAACTTATTGTTCTCGGTCTCGAGCTTATGCAGCCGCTTAGTCTCGTTGACTTCCAATCCGGCAAACTTACTGCGCCAGTTGAAGAAAGTGCCGCTTGAGGTACCCAAATCTCTACAAATGTCTTCAACTTGGGCTCCGGCCTCGTGCTCTTTGATCGCTTTAGTTATTTGTTCGTCTGAATACCGCTTCTTCATATCGAGCTCTCCATCCTGTTAGATTAACTGGAAATCTCATCGAGGTCATGGTGCTAAAATCGGGGAACAGGTTAAATTATTCAAGGTATAATTTGTGCTAAAGCGACGGATTCTGATCTGAGCAAAAACGCCGAGGTCTCTATGTCTAAAGCCTTACCACTAGCGGCGCTTGTGAGCGCACTTTTTGTTGCCATTTACTTGATGCTAGCAGTAAACGGTGTTGCATTTCACTTCGAAGTAGGCGAGGCCATTGGTGAAGTATCGAGTTGGTGCGAGCGTGTAAGTGGTGGTGTGTTTCGGGAGCCGTCAAATACACTAAGTAATCTTGGCTTCATGGTCTCTGGGTTACTAATGCTTAAGGTGCTCTCGGCAGAAGGAGAGTCGGATGGCGCGGCCAAAAACACATTTATCGGATTAAACCGAATCAGCGTTTTGTATGCCGCCGCTGTGATTTATCTTGGCCCTGGGTCTTGGCTAATGCACGGTACGCATACGGCTTGGGGTGGTTGGGCCGATAATCTAAGCATGGTCATGTACATCATTTTTCCGTGGCTTTATAACTTAAAAGAGATGGGCCGCTGGAGTCCTTCTCGGTTTCTGCAAGTGTATTTTGCAATAGTGCTCATGTATTCAATTGCTCGTTGGTTTTTTGGTCAGCGCTTAGGAATAGGTCTAGATCTATTTGGTTTATCAATCGGACTGTGGATAATCTCGGAGACTCTTTTTAGATTTTGGTCTTCATTCTTTCGCGGGTTTTCGGGAAGCGTTGGTTTTTTAGTCGCGGCAGTTTTCGGAATTTTTCCAGAGGAGATATTCGCTAACTTGGGTGATTACTGGTGGATCATCCTCTTTTGGCTGCCAGCTCTCTTGGCTCGTAATCGTCCCAATTTACAGCGAACATATACGCCGTGGTTTTTTCTTGGAATGTTCTCCTACATGGCTGCCTTCGCCATTTGGCTCCAAGGCTATCCCGGTACGCCTTACTGCGAACCTGATTCGTGGGTGCAGCCGCATGCGATTTGGCATTTGCTTACCGCGGTATCTACGTGGTGCTTCTTCAAATTTTATCGAACAGAACAGAAGCGCTAATCTGACAATAATCGTTACCAAAGTTATCGAGCGAACATTCTAACGAGGCTGCTTGTTTGGTTATGATCGTTACAGTCGAGTAAAGTTTAAGATATTCGTTGGTGTGCTGAAAGTAAGAGACTTACTCGATTGGGTCATGCAGTCTACTGAACCTAGTCTGACTTAAGGTCGCGCAGAGCTTTCTGGCTCTTCTGTAGTTTCTTCAGATGATCTTTCAATAGCGGCTTGCGATGTCTGGCGACGCCGGTCGCCAGTACATCAATCACAACTAGATGAGCAATACGCGAGGATACCGGCGCAAAGGCCTGGTGCTCTTCCTCCATATTCACATAGATAGGCAGGCTACATTGCTCACTCAAGGGGGTATTCTTAGGTGCCAGCCCAATGACCGTGGCGCCGGCTTCGCTAGCGAGCCGGACACTCTCTAATAGGGCGCGTGTCTGACCAGATTGGGATATCGCCACCACAACATCATCGGCACCCAAGGAGATAGCCGACATATGCTGAATGTGGGGGTCTGTATAGGCCGACGATGAGAGCTGCAGGCGGAAGAATTTATGTTGTGCGTCGGCGGCGACCGAGCCGGATGCGCCAAACCCATAAAATTCCACTCGGTTGGCGTTGCTAATGGTATTTATCGCGGTCTCCAACACCTCGGGATCTAGCTCATCGCGTACCGTTAGCAAGGATCCTACAGTAGTATCGAAAACCTTATTGCGCAAATCTTCGACGGTGTCTTTATCATCCACAGCAAACTGTGTGTAGACACCGCCCAGGCCTAGCTGCTGAGCCAGCTGAAGCTTAAAAGAGAGGAAACCATCAAACCCTATCGCGCGACAGAAGCGAATCACGGTGGGCTCGCTGACGCCGGAATTGGCGGCGAGGTCGACAATACGCATCTTGATCACGTCATTAGCGTGTTCTAACACGTAACTAGCCACTTTAGCCTCAGACTTGCGCAAAACAGAGCCGCTGTCGGCTATACGTCGTATCAGATTAGGTGATTCCACTCGCTTCCTGCTAAATTTACCAACACAAATTGACGGACTGGAAATAGGCTTCCATGCTACTCAATTTACCCGGCTATCGCACCTGTTTACTGCGAGCTGGTTGGCAACAAAACAGAGGCAGCGAAGACCCATCATGGCAGTAGTCGATAGTACGGATAGTAGAGAAAGTACAGACAGAACATGAACGATCTTAGATTAGAATTCGTAGACTCCATAGCCGGCATAGGCGAAGAGCCTTGGAACACCTTGGCAGGAAAGGACAACCCTTTTACCCGCTATGAGTTCCTGTGGGCATTAGAGAAGACCGGCTGCACGACGCAGAGCACTGGTTGGGAGCCACACCACCTCGCCGTCTATGGCCCCAAGCTGGAGGATGCGACGCAAAAATTGGTGGCTGTCATGCCGCTGTACCAGAAGACTAATTCCTACGGAGAATATGTATTCGATTGGTCCTGGGCAAGTGCCTACCAGAACTACGGTCTTAGCTACTATCCGAAGTTTGTCACTGCCGTCCCCTTCACCCCCAGCCATGGTACGCGGTTGTTTACCGATGAGTCGGCTAATAAGACTGACATCGCTCAACTGATATTTGAAAAGCTACAGGAAAAAGCTGAAGCACTGGATGCGTCTTCCTGGCATATCCTCTTTCCGACCAAGCAAGAGAGTGAAATGCTTGAGACCATCGGTATCCCGGCAAGAACTGCCTGTCAGTTTCACTGGTTCAATAGAGACTATGCGAACTTCGATGAATTTTTACAGACGCTGAACTCTCGCAAGCGCAAGAATATAAAAAGAGAGCGACAGAAGATAGCAGAGCGGGGCACAACATTTGAGACCATAGAGGGGATAAATATAAGGCCGCAGCACTGGGACATTTTCTACCAGTTCTATCAAAGCACTTACATGATGCGAGGTATGCAGGGCTATCTAAGCCAGGATTTCTTTATTGAGATAGGCAAGCAGATGCCAGAGCAGCTATTCATGATAATTGCACTGGACGGCGAAAAAATCATTGCTGCTGCCTTGTTTTTCAAGAATTCAGAGAAGGCATTTGGCAGATATTGGGGCAGTGCAAGAGACTATCAGTTCCTCCATTTCGAGACCTGCTATTATCAGGGCCAGGAGTATTGCATAGAGCACAAGCTAAAGAGTTTCGATTCAGGCGCTCAGGGCGAGCATAAGATTCAACGCGGCTTCGAGCCGATCACCACCCACTCAAATCACTGGATCGCCAATCAGGGCTTTGCACAAGCGATAAACAATTTTCTGGACGAAGAGAAGCCCCATATAGAGCGCTATAAGGCGGAGGCTGCATCTTTACTGCCCTTTAGAAAAGAATCCTAAACCCTTAAGGGAAAAGTCTTATAGAGTGGAACCAGACGTATGTTTTGCGGATAACATATAAATAGTCATTGGTCTGAATTAGCTTAATGTCTATGGCGAAACAACTTGAATAGCCCAGAATGAAGCAGGGCGTTTCAAAGGTGTTGACCTTAATAGTCATCATCTTTACCCATATAACAATTCAATGGAAAAAATAAGCTTAGGTTTACAATGGAACTTCCTCGGCTCGAACATATTCATGCGCGTCCAGATTTGTCGTGCCCCTCAAGATGTCTGACGCTAACGCTTTGAGAAGACCACATAGCAGACAAATTAATTAATGTAGGCGTAAGCGCCTATTGTGCAGTGAGAGCTACATGGCCTTGAAAGTAGAAGAAATTACTTTAGAAGATGACCTCGACAGTCTTGTTGCAGAGATCAACAACTCCTATTGGGATGAAGCCAATGAAATTTCGGAATATGATGTTGGTACTCTTAAAGCCTATTTGAAACGGAAGGATACAATATTCTTGGCTTGTCATGAGGAGGCTGATGAAGGGGCCGTGTTACTTGGTATCGCCTCCTCGCGAATAGAGATGAAGCCCTATGGCAAAGAACTTTGGCATTCCGTTGATGAAGTAGATGTTTGTGCAGACCAGAGAAGGGGCGGTCCAGGGCCGAAATAATATCCAGCAGTTTATCTCTGGTTTTATACGTCCCTGGGAAAGTACCGATTGGGAGATAGTAAGCCTAGTTGCCGATGGAGATCTCGTCATGGTTGAGAGGCTTGATAAAACAGTCGTGGCAGGCAGCCCGGTAAACATTCCCTGTCTCGGATACTTCGAGCTGGAGAATGGGAAGATTAAAATCTGGCGAGACTACTTCGATCTTTCTACCTACACGACTGCACTGACCCAGGCTCTGCAGCCCTAAAGAATCAAAGCGGCTATAGGAAGTATAGAGCATGACTAAGGCATTCGATTTTAGACCGATCCTACAAGGGCCTCGCGTCACTGTTCGCCCCATGCAGGCAGATGATTGGCAGGGCATGTACGCCGCCGCATCAAACCCTAAGGTCTGGGAGAATCATCCTGCCAGTAATCGTCATGAAGAACCTATTTTTCGCGGGTTCTTCGATGATGCGCTTGCAAGCGGCAGTGCCTTTACCTTTGTCGATAGCGAGACTGACAGGATAATCGGGACTAGCCGTTACAACGGCCTCGATGAGGCTCTGGGCGAGATCGAGATTGGGTGGACATTTCTTGATCATGACTACTGGGGTGGTAGCTACAACGCTGAGATAAAGAAGTTGATGCTAGACCATGCTTTCAGGTTCATAGACACCGTCTTATTCTGGGTTGGGGATACCAATATTGTTTCGATGCGTGCCATGGAGAAAATCGGTGGAGTGAAACGCGACGAAGTAAAAGACAGGGTGCTAAACGGTACCAGCTATCCTCATATAATCTACGAGATTCGAAAGAGTTAATTACTTCATAAAAAAATGGCTTCGGTCTGAAGAAGACGAAGCCATTTTATTGTTTTAAAAGTGGTAGAAACTTACTGCTGTTTTGCCGCTTCTTCCGCTTCCTGTCGACGTGCGCCAGCAAGTATACCGGGCATCGCGTAATTACCTTCATGACAGGCATACTCATACAGAGGGCCTTCTGTTTCGTGATAGCTCATCTCCGCAGTCCAGGGTTGGCTATAAAGATTGTCATCGTCAACGGTGAACTGATAGACGATTTCTGTATCTGAATAACGACTGAAACGTTCGATAAACTTTCCTTCTGCAGAAATTGGAATAGAACTCTGCGACATCTGTAGCGGGTTTATATTCACCGTTTCCACCACCAAGGTGTCGCCTTCGTACCAGCCGCGGGAATCTCCAAACCAGGGCGAGTGAACTTCCGGACGAGTGTTGGCGCGGGCTTCTGCTGCAGATGCGAACAAAGGCACGATGCGGGCATCGTGGGCCATCTCCACACTGATCATGAAATAGTCGTCGGTCTGCACAAATTGGTAGGTGCTGTTATACAGCGTTCCCATCATGCCGGGGCCTGCGGTGTTACCGAATCCGATCAGGCAGCGTTCGGCTATAGGTATGGCCTCTGGGCCAGACGTGTCACCCACACCGGTAAGATAGCGAGCGCCGAAATTGGTGCGCGCTAACTCAATCTTCGGCGTTTCCAGTCGTGGTACCTGTCCATTCGGCGGGTCTATGATCAGCGACGTTCTGAATTCGCCCTTCACCAGCGCCAGGGTCGAGCCAGGATCGGTCCAGAAGAGGTTGTAGCCACGCAAGCCGAAGTCTTGGCCTCCTACAGGTGGTGCGCCCGTTTCGGGATCGATTGCCGGGCCGGATTCGATGTTCTCTACCGAAATACCGGCGATACTCATGTTGGCTACTAGTTGCTGAGCTACTTCGTCAGGTACGACGAGGCTCTCAACGCCCCGTGGGCGGGTAAGGCCGGTTCTGGAAGCATTCGTCCAGATCCCGCCTAACTGTGGAATGTCCTGACTCTGAGCCGCACTGAATGGCGCGAGAAGAGACAGAGTAATGCCCGCAATTACTGAGCGCAGGGATAGTTTGTTGAATTTTGACATCGTAGAGCTCCCAATTTCACTGCCATCCGATGTGACAGTTTACAATTCTTTTCTGTACCAGCCATGATAATAGAAATAGCAGCAAATTACGGTAAAAACAGCCATTTTAGTCGAGTAAAGGCCAGGAATTCATCGATTTCCGATTCTCTGCTGATCTAGAACAAAGCTTACTGGCGGGCAGTAACGGGACTTAGAGGCTTACTGAGACTTTTCCCATACGAGCAATTGATTGTTGGCGGGCATGATATTGTCTTCGAGTAGATTCAAACCGGCTTGGGACGCGAGCTCGTTAATCCACTCAAAATCCCTAACCCCGCTTTGGGGGTCTCGGTCCTTCAGCCAGAGATCGAAGCCGGCATTGCTCTCGGTAGTAAATTCTCCGGCATACTTGAAGGGCCCATAGACGAAAAGCCTTCCAGCCCTCTCCAGGTTCTTATCTATACCTTTAAAGAAGTTTTCGACAGAAGGGGCGGACATGATATGCAAACTATTTGCACTGAAGATTGCTGTCGCCTTATCAACCCGCCAGGGAAAGCTGTTCACATCTACTGTAATTGCCCTTGGCAGGTTCGGGAGTCTGCTAGTCTCTATACGCAGGTTGAGGCTATCGACATTGCTTGGAATATCTGATGACTGCCAATGTAACTCGGGCATGTTTTGTGCAAAGTGGACGGCGTGTTGACCCGTGCCTCCAGCGAGCTCTAACACACGCTCGTTCTCGCGCAGATGTCTTTGCAGTATCTCGAGAATGACGTGTTTATTATTCTCGCTGGCCTGACTGAAGGGGAGATCTTGCATTCAGTTTATTGCGCATCGCGCAGAAACACTGGCTCAGAAGCAGTCGATTGATCTTCGCTATAGCGATAACCGTCGACATCAAACTCTCTGAGTTTTTTCGGATCCTTGATTCTATTTTTAATTATGTAAGCCGTCATATATCCACGGGCCTTCTTCGCGAAGAAGCTTACTATCTTGTACTTTCCATTAGAAAAATCTTTGAATACTGGCGAGATTATTTCTGCGTTAAGAGAGCTTGGCTTAATAGCACTGAAGTATTCTTTCGAGGCAAGATTAACCAATACCGGCTTCTTGTCTTGCTCGAATAGTTCATTGAGATTGTCGGTGAGCTTATCACCCCAAAATTCGTAGAGGTTCTTGCCCTTTTTGTTCTGAAAACGAGAACCCATCTCGAGTCTATAGGGCTGCATCAAGTCTAGGGGACGCAATAGGCCATAGAGCCCGGAGAGTATGCGCAGATGATTCTGTGCAAAGTTCAGATCGGCAGTTGAGAACTGCTCCGCCTCCAGACCGATATAGACATCGCCCTTGAAGGCAAAGATTGCTTGTTTCGCGTTATCAAGGTCGAAGGGCGTATGCCAATTTGCGAAACGTTGATGATTGAGCTCGCCCAGGCTGCTACTGATATGCATGAGCTCGGAGAAATCATCGGGGCTCAAATTCTGTAATTGACCTACAAGCTGTGTGGACTCTTCCAGATAATCCGGCTCGGTAAATTTCTTGCTGGGCGCTTTTGTTTCAAAATCGAGAGACTTGGCAGGCGATACAACGATTAACATGGTTTGATTACTCTTGAATTGCGTGCTTTTCCTAAGCAGAGACTAAGGGCTTATTCCTGATCTTCGAACTCCAGCCACCACTGCAGTGGCGTCGTTCCATCTTCTGGGTCATAGACGTTTCCATAATACCAAACTGTGTCCGGATAATCTTTGCAGACTGCGCTAAGAAGGTCCTCGATGACCTGAAATCCGATAGAAAAATGTATGCTGTAAACTAGGGCGCGGTCGGTTTGTCTATCCAGGCTACCGCCTAGCTTCTCTATCTTGGCTGTCAGACTTTCTGCCAACACCTCTAGCTGATGCAGTCGGAAGACGCGAATAGATAGATTGCCGCTACGGCGCAGAAGTTCATACTCTGCTGCCGAGGGGTTGACGACTTTTATTTTATCTCCGGCTGCCAGATTGCGTGTTAGCAGGGGGGAGCGCACTAGCCTCACCTCGTCTTCGGTGTCTTCAACCAGCTCAACTTCCAGACTTTCGAAGACCGGGTCGCCGTCAGGGTTGATACCAGCTAGAAATGGCAGTTCGAAAATTTCAGCAGCGTAGGGGCTATTCGTAGAACTCAATGGGCGTACCTTGGCTAGTCGTATGGATGAACGGGGCATTAATAGGTAAGCTGACCGGCATTAGTTTCTGCTACAGCTACGGGCGACAATGATAGAGCGACTACAGCGAATTGCCACTATTTTAGTGCGGTTTCGATTGCCGATATTCGTCCTGGCGGGGTTTTCCTCCGTCATCATTGTTCTCAGTCTCTTGGAAAACCCGTGGCTGGATGGGGATTCTCTCTTGATGCCCTCAATTCTCGGTCTTTGCTGGGCCCTGATGTTCTATAGTACTGGCGAGCTTTTCCAGGGCGTGCCCGATAAGGCGGCGGCGGAGGATGCATTTCGTCGGCGAGCAGGGGTGCGTGTGAGGCGGGTACTGCTATGGATTCTCGGCATATTGACGATCATTAGTGCCGTTGCTCTGCTCCTATTAAGCTATCAACTGCTTCGAATTTGGCTGTGAGCCTGAGCGGTAATGCAGGCCTACAGCCCTGCGTAGTATGCAATAATGAGCGGCCCGCACGGGGCGCTATGATAATTGGCAGTAATAAGAATAACGGTGCGCTAGCGCAAGATTGACACCATGGAAAAACTTTCACTTCTCATCGACGGCTTGTCGAACAGGTTGGGCCAACTATTCTCCTGGCTAACTCTGGGCATGGTGATAGTTATGGCCACTATCGTCGTCCTTCGCTATGTCTTTCAGATAGGCTCCATCGCGCTACAAGAGTCGGTAATCTATATCAATGCGCTTATCTTCACCTTTGGCGTGGGCTACACCCTAAAGGAACAGGGCCATGTTCGGGTCGACATATTCTATAGCCGTCTAAGCCACAGGCAGCGAGCCTGGGATGATCTGTGCGGCACGCTACTTTTGCTCGTTCCCTCTGCAGTCTTTATCATCTGGGTCAGTTGGGACTATGTGGCTATCTCCTGGCAGATACGTGAAGGCTCCGCCGAAGCGAGCGGCCTACCCTATGTCTATCTTATCAAGTCAGCCTTATTGGTCTTGCCTTGCCTGTTATTGCTGCAGGGAATTTCCGAGCTATTAAAGGCGGTCGTAACTATCAGGCGTCTAGACTCCTGATGCTAGAGCTCATACCCATACTCTTCTTTCTGGTTGTGTGCCTCGTTCTCATGGCGGGCTATCCTGTTGCTCTGTCTCTTACGGGGGTGTCGCTGGCCTTTGCAGCGGCGGGATCGTTGGGTGGTGTATTCGATACGGCCTATATCTCGCTTATTCCAAATCGAATCTATGGACTGTTAGTAAATCAGAATCTTTTTGCTGTGCCCCTATTTGTGTTCATGGGCACGATACTGGAACGTAGTCGCATTGCCGAAGACCTGCTTAAGAACATGGCCATCGTCTTCGGTAAGTTTCCAGGGGGCCTCGGAATTTCAGTTATCATCGTCGGGATGCTGCTGGCGGCGAGCACGGGCATCGTCGGCGCGACTGTGGTAACCATGGGCATCTTGTCGCTTCCGACCATGATGAAGGCGGGGTACAAGCCTTCTCTAGCCTGTGGAACTCTCTGTGCAACAGGAACGCTGGGTCAGATCATACCGCCATCTATCTGCCTGGTGCTGTTGGGAGAGGTCATCTCCAACGCCTATCAACAGTCGCAGTTGAATGCCGGCATCTTTGCTCCGGACTTCGTTTCTATAGGCGACTTGTTTGCTGGAGCGATCATACCAGGCCTGTTGTTGGTCATCGCCTATGCGACCTATATGTTTGTTATCGCATGGCTTAACCCCGCGTCTGCACCGCCTATGCCCGCAGAAGAAATGGATGAAGGTGCGAGTGTGTTTGGTGCACTACTCAAGGGCTTGTTCCCGCCGGTACTGCTGATGATAGCGGTTTTGGGCTCGATACTTCTTGGTATAGCTACCCCAACTGAGGCCGCAAGCGTTGGTGCTGTAGGCGCGATGATTCTCGCTCTCGTTAAGAGAGCGCTGAGTGCGTCTGTATTGCAATCGGTAAGTGTCGAGACCATGCGCGTTACATCGATGGTATATCTGATATTGGTAGGCGCAACAATTTTTTCTTCGGTATTTAGAGGCTTCGGTGGCGATGTACTGATAGAAGAGCTACTAACGAACTTGCCAGGGGGAGTAGTCTCGGCAACTCTTGTAGTGATGCTGTTGATATTTATTCTGGGTTTCATTCTTGACTTTATCGAGATTACCTTTATGGTCGTGCCATTAGTAGGCCCTATACTACTTGCTATGGGGCTAGACCCGATTTGGCTTGGTGTAATGATAGCGGTGAATTTACAAACTTCTTTTCTGACGCCGCCCTTTGGGTTTTCCTTGTTCTATCTCCGCAGTGTTGCCCCGGATGAAATTAACACCAGTGAGATTTATCGAGGTGTAGCACCTTTTGTTATGATGCAACTTGCGCTGTTGCTATTGCTTGCGCTGCAACCTGCCTTGGCTACCTGGTTGCCTTCTGTGCTTTAACCCCTTGGCAACTCTACAAAGGGAAATATCATGAGTAGTTCCTAATCGAAACCTGTAGGTGAATTGGCCTTACAAACACTCGCCATGCCGAAAGACACGAATGCCAATGGCGATATATTTGGTGGCTGGCTGGTATCACAGATGGACCTTGCCGCGGGTATCGCGAGCAAGAAAGCAACACGAGGGCGTTCGGTAACTGTTGCCATACAGAACGTGCACTTTATTAGCCCCGTTCAAGTGGGTGCTACGGTTAGTTGTTATACCGAAGTGGTTAAGAAGGGTAAGACCTCGGTGCATATCAATGTAGAGGTTTGGAGTTCTGCGATTAGTATCGATGAATTGCCAAATAAAATGGCGCAAGGTTTATTCGTCTTTGTGGCGATCGATGAGCAGGGCAAGCCCAGGCCTGTTCCAAAATAGGGCCTGGCATTCTCGCTTGCGACTAGTTGCTCTTTAGCTTGCGAGCCTCCACATAGGCATCTTCGGCTATGCTGTGATAGTTCTCTACGCCTGCCTGAAAGCTCTTATACGATTCGTAGATGCGTCGGGTTACCTCATCGGTTTCCGCGAGCTCAGCTACAACTTCATTCGAAATTGTTCGAAGCTCTACGAGTACTTCGTCGGGCAGCTTTCTTAGTTCTACACCGTGCTCTTCAGTTAATACGCGCAGCGCTTCATTGTTTCTCGCGGTGAGCTCATCCATCAGGCGTTGGTTTATCACCTCGGTTCCCGCCTTTAAAATCTCTTGCAGATCTTCCGGTAGTGCCTCGAAGGCGGTCTTGTTGAAGATGGTTTCCAGGGTTGAGCCAGGCTCATGCCAGCCAGGATAGTAATAATAATCGGCAACGGTATGGTAGCCCGCAGCCATATCGTTGAAGGGGCTTACAAACTCCGTCGCATCCAGTGCGCCGGTTTGCATGGCCGTGAAGACTTCGCTCACCTGCATGGTCACGGGTGTACCACCGGCGCGGCTGAATACTTCGCCGCCCAATCCGGGTATGCGCATCTTTAGGCCTTGCAGGTCTGCCAGGGAATTTATTTCCTTGTTAAACCAGCCGAACATCTGTGTGCCGGAATTACCGCCACGCATCGGAATGAGGTTGAAGGGCGCGTAGATCTCCTGCCATAACTCATTGCCGCCGCCGAAGCTAAGCCAGGCGTTCATTTCGGTGCCGGTTAGACCGAAGGGGATTGTGGAGAAGAAGGGAGTGCTGGGAATCTTGCCCTGCCAATAATAGGCGCCGGTGTGGCCTATCTCAGCTACGCCCTGTGAGACCGCGTCGAAGACTTCGAGCCCGCCTACCAACTCGTTGGCACCGTATACGCGAATGCGCATACGACCATTGCTCATTTTCTCGACGATATCGGCGAAATGTTCGGGAGAGGTGCCAAGTGCTGGTAAATTCTTTGGCCAGGAGGTAATCAGCTTCCATTCGTAGACGGTTTGCTCTTGCTCAGCGACCGATCCCGCAGGACTGGGGGCGCCGGATTGAGACTCGCCGCCACAGGCGGCCAAGAGTGAAAACAGCGTGGCCAGAAACAATTTCTTGGCTTTTATGTTTAATCGATACTTGTGAATCATTGTGTTTGTTCCTGTCAGCTGGCGCCGTGAAATGTTTACGCTAACACTTCCAGTTTGGCATAGGATAGCACCAACCACTTGCTACCCACCGCATCGAAATTTACCTGAACCCGTGCGTTGGGTCCCTGTCCTTCATAGTTAAGTACTACGCCCTCACCGAATTTCCCATGAATGACCCGTTGGCCAAGTGATAATTCGGTTTCGGGGACCTCTATCGCGCCATTGAGATTATTGGCGACCTTGTTACCGATACGGGTGTTGCCAAAAGAGGGTCGGCTCACGCTGGACTTCATGCGTATCTCGTCGAGTAACTCATTCGGTATCTCATTAATGAAGCGAGAGGGGCGGCAAAGGTTTACATCACCGTGTAGTCTTCTGGATTCTGCGTGGCTTAGATACAGCTTGGTTTTTGCACGAGTAATCCCTACATAGGCAAGTCTTCTTTCTTCTTCGAGGCCCGAGAGATTATCCATAGACATCTTGTGAGGAAAGAGGCCTTCTTCCATTCCTGCCAGAAAGACGAGCTGAAACTCGAGACCTTTCGCAGAGTGTAATGTCATAAGTTGTACCGCATCCTCGGATTCATCGGCCTGAGTCTCCCCGGCATCCAATGCTGCCTGATCGAGAAACGCGGCGAGGAATGTGTTTGATTTGAGGTCGAAGCCTTCGTCAATGTCCGGGTCGTCGAAATTACTCGCGGCCGTCACTAGCTCCTCGAGATTCTCGATTCTAGCCCGTGCCTTTTCACCACCTTCTTTCTCGTGATGTTGAATCAAGCCGGTGTGGGTAACAATATGCTCCGCTTTCTCTGCTAATTCCAGCTCACTGCAATCACTGCTCAGCTGATCGATTAATTTGAGAAACGCCAGCACGGCATTTGATGCTCTCGATGTCATGAGAGTTTCATCTACACACTTACAGCAGGCCTGCCAGAGTGAGCAGTTCTCGTCTCTGGCCACACTTCTTATCTGTTCGATAGTGCGACCACCGATTCCTCGTGTGGGAACGTTTATTACGCGCTCTACCGCCGTATCATCATCTCTGTTGATCACCAGACGCAGGTAGGCCAGTGCGTTCTTAATTTCCAGTCGTTCGTAGAAGCGATGGCCGCCGTAGATACGATAGGGCATGCCCATTCGCAGCAGAGCGTCCTCGAGCTCCCGGGATTGCGCATTAGAGCGATAGAGGATTGCTGCGTCTGAGCGTCGGTTGCCGTTGTTAAACCAGTCCTGCACGCGATCTACGATGAAGCGCGCCTCATCCTGCTCATTGAACGCTTCATACACGCTGATCTGTTCGCCATCGCCACCCTCGGTCCAGAGATTCTTACCGAGGCGGTTCTGATTATTCAAGATTAACGCATTCGCGGCTTTCAGAATGGTCGAAGTAGAGCGATAGTTTTGTTCTAGCCGCACCGTATCCGCGTCACTGAAGTCCACATTGAATTGCTGAATGTTTTCGATCTTTGCACCACGCCAGCCGTAGATGGACTGATCATCGTCTCCAACAACCATCAACTGGTTCTGTGTGCCGGCCAGCACGCGTAGCCATGCATACTGAATAGAGTTGGTGTCCTGAAACTCATCGACCAGAATATGTTTAAAGCGTCGTTGGTAGTGCTCGAGCACCTGCGGATTCTTTAGCCACAACTCGTGGGCTCTTAGCAGTATCTCTCCGAAGTCGATCATGCCGCCACGATCACATGCCTCTTCGTAGGCCTTGTAAACCTTGAGCATGGTCTTCGTATAGTCATCTTCGAAATGCTCGATGTTGGCCGAGCGCAGACCCTCGTCCTTCTGCGAATTGATGTACCACTGGCATTGCTTCGCGGGCCATTTGTCCTCGTCGATCTTCAAGGAGCGATTTATGCGTTTAACGAGCCGCAGCTGGTCGTCGCCATCGAGTATCTGGAAGTCCTCTACCAGGCCCGCTTCTTGCCAATGGGAGCGCAAGAGTCGATGAGCCAGACCGTGAAACGTACCAACCCACATGCCCCCGAAAGAATGACCCATCAGGGATTCGATTCGATCACGCATCTCTCGCGCCGCCTTGTTGGTAAAGGTAACGGCCAATAGGGAGAAGGGAGAGGCTTGCTCGGCCTCCAATAGCCAGGCAATCCTGTGCACCAGTACGCGGGTCTTGCCGCTTCCAGCACCGGCCAGCACCAATAAATGCTGTGCAGGATTCGCAACCGCATTGCGCTGCTCGTCATTGAGGGAATCTAATATGTGGGATACATCCATGGCGCGCTATTCTAACAAAATGTCACCGAGAATCTCGGCTTTATATAAGCAATATTGCTATTGAGCTGAAGTGCAGCAGACTTAGAGAAAAGTAATGAAGTTTGATAGACTACCGCGCTCGCGCCCGACTTGGGGCGACCAAATCACTGCGATTCAAAGCTCCAGATGATTCCACTGAGCAGTCAACGTGCATGAATTTAAGATGGCACCCTAAAGAGAGGGCTGCCTGAGTTAACTAGGAGAAAGCTATGTCTGTCAGATCGGACAATGTGCCATTCAATTGGCAGGATCCATTCTTAATGGAAGAGCAGTTATCGGAAGAGGAGCGTCTGGTTCGAGATACAGCCAAGCAATACGCCCAAGAGAAGTTATTGCCAAGGGTGCGCGACGCCTATCGTAAAGAGGAAACCGATCCGGAGATTTTTCGTGAAATGGGAGCTCTCGGGCTGCTGGGATCCACGATTGAAGGCTATGACTGTGCCGGTGTGAACTATGTGTGCTATGGCCTGATGGCGCGGGAAGTCGAGGCAGTCGATTCGGGCTATCGATCGATGATGAGCGTCCAGTCGAGCCTGGTAATGCACCCAATTAATACATTTGGCTCTGAAGAACAGAAGCAGAAGTACCTACCAAAATTGGCTAGCGGTGAATATATTGGCTGTTTTGGCCTAACCGAGCCTGATTATGGTTCTGATCCGGGTGGCATGATTACCCGAGCGAAGTCCGTCGATGGGGGCTACTCACTAACGGGTGCAAAGAACTGGATTAGTAACTCACCTATCGCCGATGTCTTCATCGTATGGGCAAAGGACGATAGCGGCACTATACGCGGCTTCATTCTTGATAAGGGGATGAAGGGGCTGAGCGCGCCCAAGATCGAGGGCAAGTTGGCATTGCGCGCCTCAATCACAGGCGAGATTGTCATGGATGAAGTTTTCGTGCCCGAAGAGAATAAGCTGCCTCATGCAAAAGGCCTCGCAGGTCCTTTTAGCTGTCTGAACTCGGCAAGACTCGGTATTGCCTGGGGCGCGTTAGGCGCAGCAGAGACTTGCTGGCATACGGCGCTGCAATACACGTTGGATAGAAAACAGTTCGGTCGACCGCTGGCGGCGAACCAATTGATACAGAAGCGGTTAGCTATTATGCAGACCGATATCTCACTTGGGCTGCAAGGTTGTCTGCAGGCCTGCAGGCTGAAGGATCAGGACAAGCTAGCTCCGCCGCTTATTTCCTTGCTTAAGCGCAACTCCTGCCTGAAGGCTTTGGACGCTGCGAGAGAGGCCAGGGACATGCTAGGAGGAAATGGTATCTCCGATGACTTTCCAATTATGCGTCACTGTCAGAATCTGGAAGTGGTAAATACTTATGAAGGCACGCAGGACATTCATGCGCTAATTCTTGGTAGATCACAAACAGGAATACAGGCGTTCGTATAATTGCTATCCGTTTGTTGCGGACCAGTTTCTGCTTATAGAGTGAAGCTGGTTTGCAGAGGCGTTAGATGTAACTGAGCATCACACCTACAAAAATTACCGCACCTACCCAGTTGTTATTCAGAAATGCTTCGAAGCAAGGCCCTGGCAGCCTATCCCTGATTAAGTATTGCTGATAGGCGAGTAGGCCGCTCGCTATGAGCAGGGAAATATAATAGAGAGACCCTAGCTCAAACTGTCGGCCGGCAAGAATCATTGCGAAAATAAACATGGCCTGAAGGCTGCCGATGATTACCTTGTCGGCGTCACCAAATAGTATCGCGGTAGACTTGACTCCTATCTCTATATCGAACTCTCTGTCTACCATGGCATATTGTGTGTCGTAGGCTACTATCCACAGGCAGTTTGCGACGAAGAGAAGATAGGCAGGTTGCGGTACGTCTCCTGTAGCCGCCGAAAAGGCCATCAATATTCCCCAAGAAAAGGCAATGCCCAAGACTAACTGTGGCAGATTCGTGAAACGCTTCATGAATGGGTATACGGCCGCTAATGCTACAGCCGCGAAAGACAGGATGATTGTTCTTTCATTGGTGAGCAGTACCAGGCCAAAGCTTATTAGGCAGAGAACCGCGAAGCAAAGGAAGGCATCTTTTCTCGTCAAGGTGCCGGTTGCCAGAGGTCGCCCCTCGGTTCTTAAAACCTTTCCATCGATCTTATGATCGGCAAAGTCATTCACACAGCAGCCGGCCGAGCGCATTAGCGCCGTACCAAGCACAAAAATAACTAGCAGTGAAAACCGCGGAAATCCCTCTTCTGCAATCCACAAGGCGCAGATGGTCGGCCAAAGCAGCAGGTAAATGCCAATCGGTTTATTGGCGCGAGTTAATTCAACGAATGCTGGTAATTTGGAATACAGCTCCGGAAATTGAGATCGAAACCGTGCAATTACTCTTGCGCGAATTTTTCTGACAGAATCCATATGGTGAGGGACGTTAATACTTGGCTACCGCCTATTGATTGAGCCGCTAGCATAGAAGACTTTAGCCTTAGAGTAAAAGCGAGAATTCACTGCTGGGTAGTGTGATCAATAGCTTGCCAGGCTATACGTTCGCATAGTTCTCGTTATCGCCTAACCAGCGCTTAATAAGAGGATCGACGATCTCAGGGTATTGTTCCAATACAATCTCGGAAGCCTCTTTGACCTGGTCTAATAAATCGGCATCGCGACTGATGTCGGCTACTTTAAAGCTCATCAATCCAGTTTGTTGTGTGCCTAAGACCTGCCCTGGGCCGCGTAGTTCGAGATCTTTTTCCGCGATATAGAAGCCATCGGTGCTTTCGCGCATTACCGACAGGCGTTGCTTGCCGGCGTTGGAAAGTGGGTTCTGGTATAACAAGATACAGTGACTGTGGGTTGATCCACGCCCGACACGACCCCTGAGTTGATGTAGCTGTGCTAGACCCAGTCGCTCAGGGTTCTCGATAACCATTAGACTGGCATTCGGCACATCGACCCCAACCTCGATGACCGTTGTCGCTACTAGTAGCTGTAGGTCGCCCTGTTTGAATCGCTGCATGATCTGGGCTTTCTCCTGAGGTTTCATGCGGCCATGAATAAGTCCAACTTTTATTTCCGGAAGTTGTTGCGCGAGTTGCTCCGCTGTCACTTCGGCGGCCTGACATTCCAGGGCTTCGCTTTCCTCGATCAGCGTGCAAACCCAATAGGCCTGACTGTTTTCTTTACAGGCCTGTTCGATGCGCTGCATAACCTGGTCGCGGCGATCGTTGGAAATTATGGCGGTGTTAACGGGGATTCGCCCGGGTGGGAGCTCGTCGATAATTGAATTGTCCAGATCCGCATAGGCACTCATGGCCAGTGTTCGCGGTATTGGTGTCGCCGTCATTACCAGCTGATGTGGATTTAAGGCATGCTGGTTTGCCTTTTCGCGCAGAGCGAGCCGCTGGTGAACACCGAAGCGATGTTGCTCATCGATGATGATTAGCCCAAGCTTCTTATAGATCACCTCATCTTGAAACAGGGCATGGGTTCCAACCAGCAGTTGGCAGCTTCCGTCGGCTACTGAGCCGAGTTGTTCTACACGATGCTTTCCTTTGGTTTTACCGCTTAGCCAACCCACATTAATATCTAGTGGCTCGAACCACTGACAGAAATTTGCATAGTGCTGTTCTGCTAGTAGCTCAGTGGGAGCCATCAGTGCTACTTGATAGCCAGCGGCGATTGCCTGTAGAGCTGAAAGTGCGGCTACGACAGTCTTTCCGGAACCCACATCCCCCTGCAGAAGGCGCAGCATAGGGCAGGCCCGCGCCAGATCCTCGCTGATCTCTTTATAGGCGCGCTGCTGGCCATTTGTCAGAGTGAAAGGTAGCTGTGCTAGAAAGCGTCTTAGTAGCTCGGGTGAATCAGCAAAATTCGGCGCCGGCTGTTGCTGCGAGTCAGACTTGAAGCGGCGCATGCATAATCGATGTGCAAGCAATTCTTCGAATGAAAGCCGATGCTGGCCGGGGTTCTTGCCTTCGCTTAACCAACTCAATGGAGTCTCAAGCGGTGGTCGATGAATCAGTCTTATTGCATCGATTAGGGAGTGAAGGTGAAATTTCTGAATGATCTGTGGTGGAAGGAATTCTTGCAGGGCAGAACCCTCTAGCTGCTGTGCATTATCCTTTGCAGGCAGATACGCTAAAGCCTGATTAGCTATGCTACGCAATCTAGCCTGCCCCAAGCCCTCTGTGGCTGGATAGATAGCAGTAAGACAGTTATCGACGACGACTTCCTCGTTATCCCGCACGACTCTATATTCGGGATGAAAAATCTCTAGTCCCGATCTGCCCCGTCGCACTTCGCCATAGCAGCGGATCTGGCTACCGACGGCCAGAGAACTTTTCTGTGCATTACTAAAATGGAAGAAGCGAAGTGTGAGAAATCCACTATTGTCTTTGATTGTGCAGCGCAGGCTGCGACGCCTACCGAATTGAATATCCGCGTTCATAACCTCGCCCTGTACCTGAACGGTGTCACCTGCGGCAATTGAGCCAATCGACGCGACTCGGCTTCTGTCTTCATAACGAAAAGGGAGATGAAACAGCAAATCCTGCAGAGTGGCAATGCCAATGGAGTTGAGCTTCTTCTCAAGCGCTGCGCCAACGCCTTTCAAGCGTGTGACGGGAATCTTATCTAGTTGTTGGCTAGCAGCATTCACAGATGCATAGGGTCCAGTAGCGCTCAGAGCATTGGCGAGATTGCTCGACAGTGCCTAGGCTGACTTAGTGCAAGTCGTTTAGGCAGGCCAGAGCAAAGTATATGTGTTTTTATACAGTAGTGCTACGAATGCGCCTAGATAGGCTGACCACAGCGCCGACTAGAGTGCGAGGACGGCGTCGATCTCTACGGCAGAACCCTTGGGCAGAGCGCTCACCTGAATTGTCGCGCGAGCAGGATAGGGCTCGTTGAAATAGCCAGCCATGATCTCATTCACTACAGCAAAGTCTCCAAGATCGGTCAGATAGATGGTTAGCTTAACGGTGTTCGCCAGGCCACCGCCGGCAGCTTCGGCGACAGCGATTAGGTTCTTGAAGACTTGGTGGGTCTGCGCAGCGACGTCGTCGCTTACCAGTTCCATGGTTTCCGGATTCAAGGGAATCTGTCCCGATAGGAAAACGATAGAGCCTGCCTTAATGGCCTGCGAGTAGGGGCCGATCGCCTGTGGCGCCGTATTGGAATGAACTTGCTCGAGTGTTGTCATGGGTTTTATCCAGTGATTTTTGCTAGTGGCTACCAACGATGTTTTTGATTGTCTTTCGTACCTTGCGGCTCTTAACTCGTGTTACTTTCGCAACAGGCTTGATAAGTCGTACGCGCTTCATGACTCGCGCCAAATGCACACGGTTGTGCACATTCAGCGACAGGTTCACGATACTGAATCGAGCGTCTCTCTCGACGGTAGAAATCTTTTCTATGTTTGCCTCTGTGCCGGTAATCGTTGTGGCGAGAGTTGCTATGATGCCGCGTTGATTTTCTAGCTCGACGCGAAGCTCGACCGAGAACTCGCCCTCAACGTCAGGATCCCATCGAACCGATACACATTTCTCCGGATTGTCACGGATGTCGGCGATATTATTGCAGTCGTCTGTGTGAATCACCATGCCGCGACCGGAGCTGATATGGCCGACGATTGGGTCGCCAGGTATCGGATGACAGCACTTGGCATAATTCATCACCATCCCCTCAGATCCGCGAATATCCAGAGAACCCTGTTTGTCTGATTCTTTCTGCGCATCATCGGTGGAAATATTACTCTGTGCAGTTAGTCGCTGCGCGACCATATAGGACATGCGGTTGCCCAAGCCAATTTCTTCTAACAATTGATCCATGGATTTCAGGCTGGTCTGGTGTAGAACCTCATCGATATTCGTCTGCTGGATACTATCCAGCTGGTTGCCGAAGCCGGCTAAGGCCTTATTAAGCAGACGCCTGCCAAGAGCTACTGATTCTGATTGCTTCTGATTTTTCAGGTAGTGACGAATATTACTGCGCGCCTTGCCAGTAATAACAAAACTCAACCAGGCGGGGTTTGGCTGTGTTCCCGGGGCAGTAATAATTTCGACGGTCTGCCCGCTCTGCAGTGGCTCGCTTAGCGGAGCAAGGCGGCGACTTATACGACAGGCAACACAGGAGTTACCTACATCGGTATGAATCGCATAGGCGAAGTCGACAGCGGTTGACCCGGCGGGCAGCTCAAAAATTGTACCTTTCGGTGTAAAAACATAGATCTCATCGGGAAACAGGTCGATCTTAACGTTCTCGATAAACTCTAGTGAGTTGCCGGCATTCTTCTGCATGTCTAGCAGGCCATTAACCCATTCGCGTGCACGCACGTGTGGATTATTGGGTAGATCTTCACTGGACTTATATAGCCAGTGCGCAGCAATACCGTTATTCGCCATGGCTTCCATCTCTTCCGTGCGAATTTGAATTTCGATGGGCACGCCGTGCATACCGAATAGAGTGGTGTGCAAAGATTGATAGCCATTGGCCTTGGGAATAGCAATATAGTCTTTGAAGCGACCAGGAACTGGTTTGTACAAACTGTGCACGGCCCCGAGAACCCGGTAACAAGTATCCACTCGATCGACCACAATTCGAAACGCGTAAACGTCCATGATCTCGGAGAAAGATTTACGCTTGCTGCGCATTTTTTCGTAGATACTGTAGAGATGTTTCTCCCGACCGGCGCAACGACCTGGCAGGCCTTCGCGTTCGAGGCAGGCTGAGATTGAGGTTTCGATCTTGGACAGAATTTCTTTTCTGTTGCCGCGGATGCTTTTTACCGCAGCTGAAATACGACGGGCACGCATCGGATAGAGAGCGGCAAAGCCCAGCTCTTCAAATTCCACTCTGACGGTATTCATGCCCAGCCTGTTGGCGATGGGGGCATAGATGTCGAGGGTTTCTCTGGCTATGCGCCGACGCTTGTCTGGCGCAAGAACATCCAAGGTGCGCATATTGTGCAGGCGGTCCGCGATCTTTACCAAGATCACACGCAGATCCTTCGCCATGGCCATGGCCATTTTCTGAAAGTTCTCTGCCTGTGCCTCGGCGCGACTGCTGAAGGTGATCTTGTTGAGCTTGCTGACACCATCTACCAGGTCGGCGACTGAGTTACCAAATTGTGACTTGATGGCGGTCTTGGTAATGCCTGTATCTTCGATTACGTCGTGCAGCATTGCGGCCATCAGACTCTGATGATCCATGTGCATTTCGCTGAGAATACCGGCTACGGCGAGGGGGTGGGTGACGTAGGGGTCGCCACCACGTCGGAACTGACCCTCATGGGCTTGTTCCGCATAGTAATAGGCTCGACGTACGCTGTTAACCTGATCCTTCTCTAGATAGCTAGTAAGGCCTGAGGCTAAAGAGTCGATGTTGTCTATCATTGGGACCTGCAAGACTCGACTCCTGAGTGGCTAAATAGGGGGGTTAAGCGTCTTCGGCAGGCTTTTCCGTATCTGCTGGCTCGGGGGCCTCTTCGCTTGCAGCGGCTTCTACAGTTTCGCCGGCCTCAGCTGCGACTTCCTGAACTTCTTCGCTAGCCTCTTCAGCCAGCTCTTCCAGCTCTATACTGGGCGGCTTGGCAATTAGGATGCTGGCGTCTATCAGGCCTTCGGCGATCTCTCTCAGCGCGAGTACCGTAGGCTTGTCGTTGTCGACGGAGACCAGCGGGTCTTTGCCGCCAGTCTGAATCTGCCGCGAGCGTTTGCTGGAGACCATGACCAGCTCAAAGCGGTTATCAACATTTTCCAAACAATCTTCTACAGTGATTCTAGCCATACCTAACCCTTAGTGTTCTTCATGTTTTATGGTGCCGACCTGTCCGAATACAAGCAATTTCGGCGGAGGGCACCTGGCTCAAAGGAGCATATTTAACGAGGACCGGGGATTTTACTGAATTCTGAGTCAGAATGCATACAATTCTTGGACGCCCGGGAGCCTAAGAATAGGCTATTTGGAACTAATCGCCCTGAGATAGGCTGCCGAGGAGGGCCGCCTGCTTCTTTTCCTGGTATTTAATTGTCAGTCTGTAGGACCTAACGATGGCCGCAAGGTCCTCCAGCGCCGTGTCAAAATCGTCATTGATGACGACGAAATCCGCCTCGGCGACATGAGAAATCTCGGCAACTGCCTGCTTCATGCGCTTCTCGATAGTCTCGGTATCATCCTGGGCGCGATCCAGCAGACGTGTCTTAAGTGTTTCCAGCGAGGGAGGCAAGATAAAGATGGAGCAGGCATTCGAATCGAGATTGCGAACTTGAACCGCCCCCTGCCAGTCTATCTCGAGAATTACATCGAGACCCGCATCTAGCTGCTCATTTACCCATAGCTGGGAGGTGCCGTAGTGATTGCCATAGACTTCTGCGCTCTCGAAGAAACTGCCCCTTTGCAGCATATCCATGAATTCGGCCTTATCGACGAAATGGTAGTTTACCCCGTCTTCTTCATTCGGGCGCTTGGCGCGAGTCGTATGAGACACCGAGACACGTATGTTCTGTTCGCGCCCGATCAATGCTTTGACCAGGCTGGTTTTGCCAGCACCGGAGGGTGCGGTCACGATGAAAAGAGTGCCTTTAGACATGAAGCTACGTCCTCGATATTTGTTTTTTGTTAGCGCTTACTCGATATTTTGAATCTGTTCACGCATTTGCTCAATCAACACCTTCAATTCAACCGCACTTAGTGTGGTTTCGACAACAATCGATTTAGAGGACAGCGTATTTGCCTCGCGATTGAGCTCCTGCATGAGGAAATCGAGACGCCGCCCCTTCTGTCCCTTCGCATTCAAGACACGTGCAACCTCATTTAGGTGTGAATCGAGGCGATCCAGCTCTTCTTCCACATCGGCTTTCTGCGCGAGTAGCGATACCTCTTGTTCCAGTCTTGTGGGTTCGAGTTCCGCCTGCAGGTCGTGTAGGCGATCGAGCAGTGCTTGTTTCTGCTTCGCTAGAATTTCGGGCATCTTCTCGCGGACACTGACCACGATCTCGCGGATAGAATCGATACGCTGTGTGATAAAGCCCTGTAGCTCCGCGCCTTCTCTCTCTCTGGTAGCCACCAGGTCGTCTAACGCGGCGGTGAATAGTGTGAGGGCCTGTTTCTCGATAGTCGTTCTATCGAAGTCTTGCTCTTCGATGACACCGGGCCAGCGCAGGACCTCCATATTGCTCAGGCTCGATGATGTGCCAGTAATCTGCTCAATTTCCACGTTTGCCTGAACCAGTTGTTGAATCAATGGCCTATTCAGATGTAGCTCGGTGGAGACGTTCGCCTCGGACTGAAAGCGTAGCTGACACTCGACCTTGCCGCGGGTGAGCCGTTTACGTACAGCTTCGCGAACAGCGTTCTCCAAAGCCCGAAATGACTCGGGTAGGCGCACATTGGCTTCGAGGTAGCGATGATTCACAGAACGAATCTCCCAAGTCAGCGAACCCCATTCCTGTTCTTGCTGCTGCCGGGAGAAGGCAGTCATACTTAATGTCATAGTCTATTGTCCAATTACTGAAGCCGTATCTGGCAGGTCACATTTTAACCTAATCGCGTTGTAATCACAGTGTACATTGTATTTCCCATGGTCTTCGTACCGGCAGCGCTTGCAGCTCGCTATAACAATCAATATCTAGGATAATTTGTCCGCGGCAAGTCATACGCTTGCAGACAATAATCCACAGGAAAATTATGACTGAACTCAAAAGACCAAGCCTTAGAGTCGCAGACCAGTTGCGCGATATCTCCATTAGCAGAAACTATACGAAGCATGCAGAGGGCTCGGTGCTTGTCGAGTTTGGTGATACAAAAGTGCTATGTAATGCCAGCGTTGAAACTTCGGTTCCACGCTTTCTAAAAGGCAGCGGCAAGGGTTGGATAACGGCGGAATACGGCATGTTGCCGCGCTCCACGAACACCCGTATGGATAGAGAGGCCTCCAGAGGCAAGCAGTCGGGGCGAAGCCTGGAGATTCAGCGCCTCATCGGTCGTTCATTGCGAGCGGCGATAGACCTAACTCAGTTGGGCGAACACACGATCAAGGTAGATTGTGACGTGATTCAAGCCGATGGGGGGACTCGAACCGCTTCTATCACCGGTGGCTGTGTTGCGATGATGGATGCGATCAATCACATGATCGCCAATAAGATGGTAAGCGGTAATCCGGCCAAGCAGTTAATTGCCTCGGTATCCGTTGGTATCTATCAGGGGCATGCGGTGCTTGACCTCGATTATGACGAAGATTCCAATGCAGAGACTGATATGAATATCGTTATGACTGAATCGGGCGGGTTTATCGAAGTACAAGGCACCGGTGAGGATGGGGACTTCAGTCACGATCAATTGCTTGAGATGCTTGCGCTAGGCAATAGCGGCATAAAAGAATTAGTAGAAAAGCAGAAGCAGGCGCTTATCTGACATCAGAGTTGAGCCACGATTCGGGGACACGAGGATACGATGCAAGATTTCCAAAAAGACTTTCTAAATTTTGTTATTGAGAATGAGATTCTACGTTTCGGTGAATTTACTCTCAAATCGGGAAGAGTCAGCCCGTACTTTTTCAATGCCGGACTGTTCAATACGGGTGAGAAGCTTTCTTTCCTCGCAGGGTGCTATGCCGCTTCGATCATAGCCTCCGACATCGATTACGACGTTCTGTTCGGGCCAGCCTATAAGGGCATACCCCTAGCTACGGCTACAGCGATGGCCCTGGCAAGTAATCACCAGGTGAATAAGCCTTATTGTTTTAATCGCAAGGAAGCGAAGGCCCATGGTGAGGGCGGGTCTATAGTCGGCGCGGAGCTTAGTGGCAATGTTCTAATCGTCGATGATGTAATTACTGCCGGCACTGCTGTGCGCGAAGCGGTCGAGATCATCAGCGCTAACGGCGCAAAATTAAATGGTATCGCCGTTGCTATGGATAGGCAGGAGAAAGGAATGGGCGAGCTCTCCGCGATTCAAGAAATCGAGCAGAGTTACCAAATAAAGGTTGTTAGTATAATAAGCCTACAGAATATCGTGGATTATTTAGTGGTCAGCGAAAACGACAAACTGCAGCCGTATCTAGATGCGGTTGTGGCTTATCGAGAAGAGTTTGGAATTTCGGCCTAGAGCTATCTAGTCGGCCGATTCGGTTTCGGGGCCAATGGTATAGGGTTCTAATAAGTTTTTGCTTAGAAAATCCCACTGGGTGTCCCAATTGTCTAACGGGGATACCTTAAACTCGCTACGCACGAACTGCACCAACCTCCCTTCGCAAGAGGCGAGTAATAGATTTGCCAGAATGGCAGGAGAGATAGTAGTTTTTAGATTCTCTCTGATCTGCGCTTCTCGCAGGACTTGCTTGAGCTGAGCTTCCAGACGATTGAAGAATTGTGCAATACGTTCCCGTAGTCTTTCTGTCTCACCGGCAAGCGCGTCTCCGGTTAGCAGGCGAGTCATCCCCGGATTCTTATCGCAGAAGGTAAGGAGTAGCAGAAGAATATTCTGGCAACGAATCGCTGCACTATCTTCCTCACTGACGATTCTTGAGATTCGAGCAAACAGGGTATCTTCGATAAACTTGATAAGCCCTTCGAACATTCTCGCCTTACTGGGAAAGTGTCGGTACAGGGCTGCCTCAGAGACGCCGACCTCTCTGGCTAGAGCGGCGGTAGTAATACGCTCGCCCGGCGCCGATTCCAGCATGCGCGCTAGCGCCTGCAGGATCTGATCTTTCCGAGAAACTTTGTTGGCTTTATCCATGTCTTCTGTATTGCCTGGCTAGTTCTTATCCAATGGGCTCTTGGAAATAAGTGTGCCGACCCCTTCATCTGTGAATATCTCTAGGAGTACCGCATGCTCTACTCTACCGTCCACTATCGTAGCGCTGCGAACGCCATTCTTTACGGCGTTTAGGGCACACTCAACTTTGGGCAGCATTCCTCCATGTATAGTTTTATCGGCAATAAGCTTATCAACTTGCTTAATGCTGAGGCCGGTTAGCACATTTCCTTTCTTGTCCTGTACACCCGCTATATTCGTCAGCAGAATCAATTTCTCTGCACCGAGAACACTGGCAATCTCTCCCGCCACCGAATCGGCGTTAATATTGAAGGTTGCGCCATCGCTGTCGGCACCAATGGGCGCAATGACAGGAATGAAGTCGCTATCTTTCATTACGTCGAGAATTTTGGTATTGATGCTGACGACTTCACCAACCTGGCCGATATCTATGCCTTCGTCCGCCGCCGCAGAGCCTTTGCGCTTTATCTTCAGTTTTCGTGCGCTAATCAGATTACCGTCTTTGCCGCTGATACCAACGGCCTTGCCCTGGTTCTTGTTCAGCAGCGCTACGATTTGCTTATTGACCAGTCCGCCTAGCACCATCTCAACTACGTCCATGGTCTGATCGTCAGTAACCCGCAAGCCGTCGATGAAGCTGGATTCAATATTCAGCCGCTGAAGAAGGCTTCCGATCTGGGGACCGCCGCCATGGACGACTATTGGGTTGATGCCAACCAGCTTCATCAGCACGATATCGCGGGCAAAGCTTTGTTTCAGTGCCTCGTCGATCATGGCATTACCGCCATACTTAACCACTATGGTGCGACCCGTAAACTTCTGTATATAAGGCAGCGACTCGGTAAGTACCTTGGCGATGTTCTTGGCGTTGCTTAATGATAGTGACATGTCTATTCGGTCCGTGAGCATGTACTGCGCCTTAGAGGCAGTCTGCATGCTTCAGCTATTAGCTCTTTATAGCGTCCTAAAAGCCTATTTCTAAATCCTTATCTGCGCTGCGTAGTAAAGCTTTAAATTGATTCTGTATTTCCAGCAGCCTGGTTTGAGTATCTGCCTCGAAGCGAAGCAGTAGGGCTGGACTGGTGTTTGAGGCGCGAATAAGGCCCCAGCCGTCTGCATATTCAACACGAAGCCCGTCCAGAGTTATCTGTTTTGCTGCCGGAAAATCAGCCAGCTCGAGTAATTGTTCCATCAATAAGAATTTACGTTCTTCAGCGACTTCAATCTTTATCTCCGAGGTAGAGAAACCCGTGTCGAATTGATCGAATAGCTCATCACTAGTCTTAGAGGACTCGCTGAGTATTTTTAGTAATCGGGCCGCCACATACATTCCATCATCGAACCCAAACCAATCGTCTCTGATAAAGATATGAGCGGCAAACTCGCCGCCCAGGATGGCATTGGCCTCCTGCATTTTTTGTTTCATAAAAGAGTGGCCGCTTCTATGCATAACTGGAAGCGCGCCAGACTCTGCGATCAGGGTTCCGAGTTTGCTGCTGCACTTTACATCGTATACAACTGCCCTGTTTGGGAAATTGGGAACAATGGCTTGCACCAGAAGCATTAGCATGCGATCGGCATCCACAAAGTTTCCCAGATTAGTGATTAGCCCGACGCGGTCGCCATCGCCATCCAGAGCAACCCCAACATCGGCTTTCTTCTCCAACACGGTGGCAGCTAGTGCCACTAAATTTTTCGGAACAGTTGGATCGGGATGATGATTCGGAAAATTGCCATCGATCTCGCAGAATATCGGATACACGTCACATCCCAGGGCGCCTAGTAATACCGGCGCTACTTTTCCAGGCACTGCGTTTCCGCAGTCGACTACAACCTTTAACGGTTGTTCTAGCTTAATGCGTCGGCAAATGTCCTCTATATAGAGCTTGTCGATATCAAGCTCGGCAAAGCCGCCATCGCCTGTTCTTAACCGATTGGTTTCTATTCGAGAACGAAGCGATTGTATCTGGTTCTCGGCGAGGCTGGTTTGATGGAATACGACCTTCAAACCATTATAGTTAGATGGATTGTGACTGGCGGTTAGCATAACGCCAGAATCAAAATCGGTTGTATGGGTTGCAAAATACAGCAAAGGGGTTGGTATCAGGCCAAGGCTTACCACGTTGCAACCGCTGCTGCGAATACCTTCGATTAGTGCGATGGAGAGGCTGGGGCTAGAGAGTCTGCCGTCGTATCCAATCAATAATGTAGCGATGTTTTGGTCTAGCGCTTCGCTACCTATCGCCTGCCCAATCAATCTAACGCTGTCTTTGGACAGTTGTAGCTCGGCGATTCCGCGAATGTCATAGGCTCTGAATATAGACGCGGGGATCGCCTCATGGTCAGCCTGGGTTGCAACTAGGGTCATGTTCGCCGCCACTAGATAGATTAGTAATTATTTTTAAATCACTATTTTTAATAAATTATGTTTGATTAGCTATCTTGCGCCTAAGACCGTAGCAATGAGCTGCAGCATGTTTCTTGCAACCACATTCTTGTTTCCAGCACTAAGCTCGGACTCGCTCGTTCTGGTAAGTGCGGTTACCGATATTGAATCGCTGTTGAACGTTTCAGTTGCGTTATTTGCGAATAACATGTCGAGATTCTTTCGCGTCAATTTGTCTTTGCCATTGCTGACGATGTCGTTTGTTTCCGCAGCGAAGCCTACGACAAATGGCTTACGATCTAGCTTGGCTACTTCGCTTATAATGTCTGGGTTCTTGATTAGCGTGAGCTGCATCTGCTCATCGGACTTCTTAATCTTTTGGACCTCGACCTCGGCCGGCCTGTAGTCGGCCACTGCGGCAACGCCTATAAAGACATCACAATCGCCCATGTTCTCGAGAGTGGCGTCTAACATCTGGGTCGCACTGACTACATCGATTCGTTTCACACTATCGGGCGTGGCTAAATTCACCGGGCCACTTATGAGGGTAACTTTTGCTCCGGCAGCGACTGCCTCGGCTGCCAGGGCGTAAGCCATCTTGCCGGAGCTGTGATTGCTTATGAAGCGCACTGGATCGATTGCTTCGCGAGTTGGTCCGCCAGTTATTACGATATTTTTCCCAGCGAGTAGGCCGCTTTCAAATAAGCTGGAACTTAGCTCTAGAAGTTGAGCTGGCTCTAACATGCGTCCCGGTCCTACATCACCGCAGGCTTGCTTACCTTCTGCCGGGCCAAAGATATGGTAGCCCCTATCGACCAAGGTATTCAGATTCGTTGTGGTACTGTCGTCAGCCCACATCGCCTGATTCATCGCCGGTGCTACTGCAATCTTTGCGGAAGTGGCGAGTACCGTTGTCGAGAGAATGTCATTGGCCTGACCATGGCTAATGCGTGCAATGAAGTCGGCGGTGGCGGGTGCTATGAGGACCAAGTCGGCCCAACGCGCCAATTCAATATGGCCCATGGCGGCTTCGGCATCGATATCCAGAAGGTCTAGATGGACGCGCTGGCCAGAAAGCGCCTGCATTGTCAGTGGCGTAATGAACTCTGTCGCGGCCTTGGTCATGGCCACTCGAACCTCGGCACCGGCCTTGATTAGCAGGCGAGTCAGTTCCGCGCATTTGTAGGCTGCGATGCCGCCCGTAATACCGAGTAAGATGCGTTTGTTAGTAAGACTTAACATGGAGACCCAACAAAACTAGGAGGTACAAGGAAGACAGAGACTAGCAGCTAGGTTCCAGTTAATCAATTTGACGGCAAATTAACGCTTTTCACTCATGCCGTCTATTATTTAATGACAGGGAAAGAAATTTGCCATCGATGGCGCCTAGACAAGGAATCTGGCTAATGAGTATGGCGGCTTGGCCACTGGGGGAGCGACCGAGAGAGAAGTTACTGCATCAGGGCGCTGCCAGTCTGTCTGATGCAGAGCTGCTTGCGGTACTTCTACAAACTGGTACTAAGGGCAAGACCTCGTTGGGCATTGCCAGAGACCTCCTGAGTCGCTATGGGGGCTTGATTGGCCTGATGGCGGCAGATGGGGTCAGCCTTACCGAGAACCCCGGTATCGGAGCCGCTAAAGCCGCCCGATTCGTTGCTATGAAGGAGTTAGCACAGCGGCATATGCTGGAAGGTATAAAAACGAAGGATATTTTAACCAGCTCTGCGGCAACACGGGACTATCTAAGAGCCAAGTTTAGAGACTGCCAGAGCGAGATTTTTAGTTGCCTGTGTCTAAACAATCAACATCATGTGGTTAAACTAGAAGAGCTCTTTCGCGGCACCATCGACGGGGCAGCCGTCTATCCTAGAGAGGTCGTGAAACGCTGTTTACACCACAATGCGGCGGCGGTGATTCTTGCACACAATCACCCCTCGGGAGTGGCCGAGCCAAGCCAGGCTGATATAGCCATCACGAACAGGCTGCGACTCGCCTTGCAGACTATCGATGTGCGTGTTCTAGATCATCTAGTTATCGGTAACTCGATGGTGGTTTCCTTCGCTGAGCGCGGATTGCTGTAAGATTTTGGGCCCGCTTCTGGCTTGCCCAGAGCAGATATGTTGTCGCCTGCAGCCACGCTGTATTTGTCACTCAGGGCGTTGGTTCCAATTGTTGGTGTGCAAGAGCCCACGACTGCGCGCTCTTGCAGAGGGAAGCGTCAGCCCGGGGCGCCTTTTTGTCTGATTGCTGGGCTTAGCCAAGGCCCGCTCAGGCCTAGAATCCTCTATTATCTTGCTATCGGTAGGTCGTTCTGGTATAAAACGCAGCTCTTTTTTGAGCTTGATCCTCTTTTGAGGTGAAGACTCGAGAATAGTCACATTCGGCAAGTATTTAGTTAACTGACACGAGGCTGCAACATGTCCAGGGTTTGTATGGTAACTGGCAAGAAACCAGTTACAGGAAACAATGTTTCTCACGCGAATAACAAGACACGACGTCGATTTTCGCCAAATATCCATTCCCATCGTTTTTGGGTAGAGTCTGAGAAGCGCTTCGTAAAGCTGCGTTTGTCTACCAAGGGTATGCGCATCATCGATAAGAACGGCATAGACGCAGTATTGGCGGATATTCGAAATAATGGAATTCGCGTATAAGCGCGTGTTGACCTAGTCAGCAATAAACAGGCAACGATTATGAGAGATAAGATTAAGCTGGTTTCAAGTGCCAAGACTGGCCACTACTACACCACAGACAAGAACAAGCGCACTATGCCGGACAAGATGGAGATCATGAAGTTTGATCCAGTTGTTCGTAAGCATGTGGTCTACAAAGAAGCGAAGATCAAGTAATTCTTTCTGGGGATAAGTTTATTATTCCCAACATCAGAAAAGCCGGAATTTTCTGCAGAAAACTCCGGCTTTTTGTTGTCTGCGATTTGAGTGCTAGGCTATTTTCCTTTGCTCAATCGCTTTATCAGCTTCTCCGTACTGGCGAGCAGCTTCTTATCTGCCGCTAACTCTTTCTTCAATTTACCTACCGTAGTAGAAACTGTGCCATAGCGCTTCAGCTTGAATAGCTTGGCGATGGCCTGCAGTGTTACGGCAGAAAGCTCCTGACACAGATACATAGCCACCCAGCGGGGCACATTCTTTGACCCTGGGCCGCGCGCTGCTTTATAGATGCTCACCTCGGTCACTCTAAACTCCTTGGCGACAGCGGTGATGATCTGCTTGCAGGACGGTCTCCACTTGGCATTGGCGCCTCGAGAAACACCGCGAGCGGAAGTAGCAGATTTCTTTTTCTGTGCAGCTTTACGGAACTTATCATCGCCCAGTACAGAAGAGAGATTTTTCTTGCCGTAAAAATGGGCAAGCTCTTCGCTTACACCCTGTGCGACCAGTTTCTTATAAGCAGCAGGGCGCTTCGCGGCTGCTGTGCGCAGTTGTTTTAGTGTGTCGTCCCGATTAAACCAGGCGGGCGGCTTGGCCTTGCGTGTAAAATTCGTATAGCTAGACCAAGGATAACTATTTAGCTCCGACATTTTTACCCTAGTGTGAATAAAGCAGGATAGGGGAAGCAGGTATTTTTCGGCCTGAATTAGCACGGCCTTGTAGCGACCCCTGAACAGAGAGCCATCGCTACCCTTCATTTTCTGATACTGCTGCGTATAGAGTCCGTCAATCTGACGCATGAATCTGCTTAGGTTTGCCTCTGGCGTCTTCACCACCAGATGATAGCCGTCCTTTAGCAGGCAGTAGGCATGTACTTCTACATTTAACCGAGAGCAGGTCTCGCCCAAACCCTCCAGAAAAGCTTCATAGTATTTAGCAGAGGGAAATACGCGCTGCTTGTCGAGGCCGCGATTGGATACGTGATAAACAGCATCTGGGTATTCGATTCTCAGTGGTCTGGCCATCTTATTATTCTCTTTTTAAATCAGGGATAGAATTAGAGCTGACCCTCTTTTGAGGGCAGGAGTATAGTTAACGTAATTGGCCTAGCTCGTCAACTGTGTTGAGCCTGACGGACTAAAAATTCGCTGAATGGAACGGAGCTGTTTGCTCTTGAGGGGCATGTGTCACTGCTAGAGCAATGTTTTTTACTAATTGTTCCATCAGAAAAAGCGATTCTTGACCCCTTTCGGTTAGCTAGAAAACTTTAGCAAATCTGTATGGGTCGCGAGGTTCGTAATTTTTTAAAGGCTGCTAGGGTCGAGTCGCCTTTATGACAACTCGCTTAGGTGCGGGAAGACCTTCTATGGTTAGGTGCGAATCGTTTTTGTCCAGCGCATCTTCGAGGGAGTCATAGGGCATCCATTCGGTTTTTCGTTGTTCTTCGTGTGTGGTGATGGACTCATCGATAATTTCGATATCGACCATTTCGCAGCGAGAGAGCCATTGAACCAGGGTCGCGATACTCGGCACGAACCATACGTTGCCCATGCGTGCATATTTCTTCTGCGGTGTTAGGCAGTAACCGGCTATACCGTCGACACAGATCGATTCGATTACCAGTTCGCCTCCGGGCCTCAGACAGCTCTTAAGCTCCAGAATATGGTCGATGGGGGAGCGCCGGTGGTAGATCACACCCATAGAGAATACAGTGTCGAAATAATTGAGCGTTGGCGGCAGCTGCTCCAGTGTAAGAGGTAGGACGAAAATTGGGGACCTCGTAGTGAAATGTTTCAGCAACCAAAATTGCGCGACATAGGCGATGTGCGGATCTATACCCAGCACCATTGTGGCGCCTTCTTCCAACATGCGGAAGCCATAGTAGCCGTTGCCACTGCCTACATCTAAAACGCGACGCGAGTCGAGTGGCGAGATGTCATTGATGAGCCGGTCCCATTTCAGGTTGGACTGCCACTCCGTATTCACATCGATGCCGAAGAGTTCAAAGGGACCCTTGCGCCAGGGTATGAACTCAATCAGTTGGGCATGCAGCTGCTTTAGAATTTCCTTGCTGGTATCGGCCGCAGTGCCTATGCGAACTTTGCTGGCAAATTCTACAGAGCTCGGTTGGATAGCGGGTAGCTCGGATAATAATCTGCGCCATTTCGGAAAATCGCCATGGCGGATACTGTCCAGGAACGCATCTTCGGTGAAAGGCCGCAATGCCTCCAGCGGTGTAGATTCAATCAACTCTTGTAATGGCTTTAGGTTCATCAGGCTCTATTTGAAGGCAACCATGGAGGCAAAATTAAAGCACTGAAACCAGACATCTACAGACTGAAACCCAGTGGACTTCAGCCGATCTCGATGCACTTCCAGAGTCTCTGGGAGTAAGACCTTCTCTAAAGCCGATCGCTTCTGGCTGATCTCCAGTTTGCTGTATCCCATTGTTTCCTTGAAGCTATGATACATCTCGATGAACAATTGATTGAGCTTCTCATCGGGAAAGCTGATCTTCTCGGAGACGATGAGTATGCCGCCTGGCTTCATACCTTCATAGATTTTGCTTAGCAATGCAGCTCGTTGAGATAACGGGATGAACTGTAGGGTGAAATTCAAAACGACGACGGAGGCATTCTCTATCTGGCTATCGACCAAGTCTTCACAGCGACAATCAACTTTGCCAGCAAATTGCGGCAGTCCATCGAGCTTGGCTTGCAGTCGATCGATCATGGCTGGCGAATTGTCGATAGCGATAGTAGAGAACCTTTGACAGCTAACCTTGTCCACGGCAGCTAAAGTCGCGCCCCCAAGACTGCAGCCGAGATCGTAGATTCTGCTCTGTTCTTGACAATATCTCTCGGCCAGCACGCCAATCATCGCAATAATAGTGCTATAGCCAGGCACGGACCGATTTATCATGTCTTCGAAAACGGAGGCGACCTTATCGTCAAAGACGAAGTCGCCAGGAAGCATCTTCTCAGCGAAGATTCGATCTTTGTTCTGTGAGGAATCTGTCATTGAACCTCTCTCCACTGTTTTCTGATCAAGAATCTGACTCTATCATCTCATAGGATCGCTTTAGCTATTGAGAAGAGTGAGAATTTGATCTAATTTACGCAGCCTATGGATTCGCGTTGAGCAGAATTAATGAAGTATCTTAGTCGCTCTGTCTATCTCATTCTATCCCGAGCATTATCCGGTAATCCATGACACATTCAAATGCCAAAGCAGCTTCCTTCCTTATAGATAATCTTGGCTTGTTCAACGATTTACAAATTACGGGTGGGGTACTGGATCTAGCTTGCGGTAGAGGAAGAAACGGATTATTTTTAGTTAGTCATAATGTTCCAGTAGTATTTGCAGATAATAATGAAGCCCATCTACAATTCATTCAGGAGGCATTGAACGAGACTAGTCCAAACGCGGGACAGAGTGAGTGTTGCCTAATAGATTTTGAAGTAGGTCAGGGCGAGGGCAGAAACCCCCTAGCTGGAAAAGTCTTCGATGCGGTGATGGTTTTTAACTATCTGCACAGGCCGCTCTTCCCCGCTATAAAGGAAGCGATTCGCCCTGGTGGGTTAATTGTCTATGAGACTTTTAATCTGGAACAGAAAAAGTTTGGCAGGCCGAGCAATCCGGATTACCTCTTACAAGCTGGCGAGTTGCGTCAGGCCTTTGAAGGTTGGGAGATTATTTCGGAATTCGAAGGCGAGGCCTCGGATCCAGAACGCGCAATATCAAGATTAATAGCCAGAAGGCCGGCTGAAAAGTGAGTTTTATGAGCAAGGCAAAAATACTTCCCCTAAACTTTGGCGGCAGAAGCAAGGCTCTGCAGCGACCCTATGAGTGCGAAATACTGCGTAGCAAGCGCAAGACCTTGGCTCTGTATATTAAAGGCCAGAAAGTGGTTGTTCGCTGCCCCTTACGAGCGTCTAGAGCCGAAGTAGAGGAGTTCATTAGCTCGAATCATGCCTGGATAGAAGGCCGACTGCTTGAAGAGTCCCTACGCCAGAAGCAGGCACTGCGCATAGAGAGGGGTGCCAAGATTTTCTATCGAGCTCGAGAGCGTACTATTGTATTTAAAGAAGGGCGCAAGCAGAGAGTTATGGTGGTCGGCGATGAGTTTATCATTCAGGGTCACAAGCTAACGCCAGCCAAGGCGAAGATTCAGGTTGAAGATTTTCTTATCGACAAGGCGAGTCAGTATCTTTTGCCCAGGGCGCGTGGCTTGGCGCGCCATCTTGGCGTTGAACACAAGATCACCGAAATCAAGCTTAGGAAGACCAAGTCCAAGTGGGGCCATTGCACGTCGACAGGAGTGCTGCAGTACAATTGGCTGATTATGTTAGCGCCCTATAGCATTATCGACTACATGATTACTCACGAGGTCTGTCACTTGCTCCACATGGATCACTCGTCCAGGTTCTGGAAGCAGGTAGAAGCTATTTGCCCAGATTGTGATCACTACATTGGCTGGCTGAAAGAGCACGAGCATCGGCTCTGGTTCTAACTCTATAGCGACGATCTACGTCTTAGACCTAAACCGTAAGTCCCACACGCCGTGGCCTAAGCGCTGTCCCCTCTTCTCAAACTTCGTAACGGGCCTATCCGGGTCAGGCCAATAGTTTTGCGCGCCAAGGACATTTTCTAGCGAGGGGTTTGCCTCCAGAACTTCCATCATATGTTCTGCATAGGCCTGCCAATCTGTTGCAAAATGAAGTTCTGCCTTCTTGTTCAACTTTCGCAAGAGCAGCTCGATAAATACCGGCTGCACCAAGCGCCGCTTATTGTGACGCTTCTTGTGCCAGGGGTCGGGGAAAAACAATAGAAGCCTATCGATACAATGATCGGGCAACCCGGATTCCAGTATCTCTCGAGCATCGTGACAGATTAACTTTAGGTTTGTGAGCTCGTTTTCGGCGATGCCATTGAGTAGCTTACCTACGCCGGGTTGGTGAACCTCGATACCCAGAAAATTTTGCTCAGGGCTTTCCTTTGCCATCTCCAGTAGCGAGTCGCCCATGCCGAAGCCGATTTCTACAGTTAGCTTCTGCGGCGATTTGAAAAGTACCTTCGGATCTAGAATCTCATTGTTGAATTCGACAACGTACTTGTCCCAATAGCTTTCTATCGCCTTGCGCTGCGCATCGGTTAAGCGTCCGGAGCGAATCACATAGCTACGGATGGGTCTGTTGTTTTCTGTTGGTGTTGAATTAGGCACGGGCTGCTATCGACTCTTCGCTTAAATTACTAGCGTATTAAGTTGGGAATTGTTGTTTCGCGGCAAACCAAACGATGAGCGCCCACGCCACCAGGAAGAAGACGCCGCCTATTGGTGTAATAGCGCCTAACCAGCGAATTCCCGTGATACTAAGCAAATACAGACTGCCGGAGAAGAATACGAGGCCGGCGAGCATTAAATAGGCACTGACACGCAGAATATTTGAAGCTGGGAAATTAATCATCATTAGCCCAATGCCGAATAGGGCAAGAGCATGATACATATGATATTGCACGCCAGTCTGAAATGTATTGAGCAACTCTGGACTTAATCTATCGCGCAGCGCGTGTGCTGCAAATGCGCCTAGTGACACCGCCAGAAATCCATTGATCCCTGCCAGCATAATAACTAATTTGCTCATGATATTTTGTGCTCAGTGGTGGCAACGGTGACAGGTCAAATTCTACTCAAAAAAAAGCCGCGAACAGGTCGCGGCTTTTTACTGTGCATTGCTTAAGCTGCCATTTTTGCTTTGATTTTGTTCATCGCATTTTTTTCGAGTTGGCGAATTCTTTCGGCAGAAATACCGTAGCGATCGGCCAGCTCATGCAGCGTAGCTTTGTTTTCACTCAACCAACGACTGTTCAAGATATCCTTGCTGCGATCATCCAGTTCAGACATTGCTGTGTGAAGACTATTGTTTGTTACTTCTTCCCACTCGCTATCTTCTACATTACTGGCAAGATCAGAAGACTGATCTTCTAAGTAGTAAGCCGGTGCTTTGTATGCTGCTTCATCATCGCTGTCCGAATCGGCATCGAAGGCGGTGTCATAGGACGCCATGCGGCCTTCCATCTGCCTTACCACTTTAGCGTCTACACCAAGATCCTGCGCCATCGCTTCGGCTTCTTCGTTGTTCAGCCAACCAAGGCGTTTCTTGGAGCTGCGCAGGTTGAAGAAAAGTTTACGCTGGGCCTTGGTAGTCGCAATCTTAACGATGCGCCAGTTACGCAGAATGTATTCGTGCATTTCTGCCTTGATCCAGTGCACCGCAAAGGAAACCAGGCGAACACCAACTTCAGGATTAAATCGCTTAACAGCCTTCATCAGGCCGACATTACCTTCTTGGATTAAATCTGCTTGAGAGAGCCCATAGCCGGAATACGTTTTAGACATGTGCACGACGAAGCGCAGATGTGCAAGAACCAGCTGTCTGGCCGCATCTACGTTATCTTCATAGTAGTACTGCTTGGCAAGCTCAAGCTCCTGCTCAGGCGTCAGCATAGCTATGCTATTTACTGAGGCGATGTAAGCAGTTAAATCCTGACCCGGTGTTGTTGGGTCGAAAACTTGTAAACTGTTAGCTGTGCTCATTTTAAATTCACTCTATCCTAAATCAACAGTAGGGATTACGGATTAATAAGATCCATTTTAGCATTCAAACCTACCCTCCGCCAATAATACCGGTGTTCTGAAAGCCCATACATGCCGGGCCTTGCGGTGGGCTCAGCGCAAAATCGTCGCCGCGCGGTAGTGAGTTTGACAAATAGTTCTACAACTAAAAAGCCTAGGCTTACTCTATCATGGGGTTAAGAGCAGCAATATCAAGGGTGGCGACGAATAAAATGGCTCAAAACGCCTGGAGCAGGAGCCAGATTTAGGGACTAATACCTCGAATATGGCGCAGGCTCGTCAACAACGCAGCGGTCCAGCCAATTGTAGCTCCAGCGAGAACCACTACCAGGCCATTGGCTAGGGAGAATCCGCGTAGTTGAAAGTCGCCTTCATAGAGCTGCATCAGGGCCTCTAAGCTTGAATTAAAGGTAACTAAAACAATACCTTGGAGGGCTATGGCAAGAATTCCACCGCCTAGACCGTAGAACAGGCCAGTATACAGAAATGCCCTGGCAGCAAACATGTCGCTACCACCTACTAGCTTAATTACGCGTATCTCTGCTTTTCGGTTCTCGACCGCCAGCTTTATCGTATTACCAACTATGAAGAACAAGCCAAGGATCACAATCAACGAGAGCACTCTGCCAATGGCGCCGACTAGCTCAGATATTGCCGCTAGTCTCTGTAGCCAACGGCTATCTATCTGAACCAGGTCAACCTCGGGAAGGTCTTGCAGTTGCCGAACGAGATCATCCACAGCGGTGGGTGAGACATTAGCGGGAGTGACGACAATCGCGCCAGGCAGGGGGTTACTTGCCATTTCCTGTAATAGATTCTCTAGCCCCGTAGCTGTACCGAACTCATCCAGTGCCTGAGCTGGTGAGATATAGCTTGCGTAATTCATTGTCTCTAATGATAGTAAGTCATTACTAACTTCTTTCGCATCGGCATCTGAAATGCCTGCGTGAAGATATAGCGTTACCTGGGCACTGTCTTCAAATCCGGCCAATACGCTTGTTAAATTGCTATTCAGGCTGAACAGCAGTGCAGGAAGAAGAAGCGATACGGCGATTACGAAGACTGTTATGAAGCTTGAAACCGGCGTTTGAACTAACCTTCGGCCGCTATTTTTAGCCAGCCTTCGATGTATCTGTAAAAGGTCCGAGAACGACTCATTCCGACCAACACGAGTATTAGGCTTTGGTCGGGACTTTACTTGAGGCTTAGGCGCTGCTGCCTGGCTGCGCTTACTAACGCTCATGAATCAGGCCTCGGTTTTTGGTCTGCTATTAGCCTGCCACTATCGAGCACCAGCGTTCTGCAGTTTAGGCGCTCGACGAGAGAGGCATCATGACTCGCCACGAGCAGACAGACACCTACACTTTGAAATTGTTCAAAGACCTCTATCACTTCCCGTGACAGGGCTGGGTCGAGGTTTCCAGTGGGCTCGTCTGCGAGAATAATGCGAGGCCGATTTACAACGGCGCGGGCGATTCCGACTCGTTGCTGTTCTCCACCAGATAAAGCGGCGGGAAAGCTTTTCTCTTTCTTTAGCAAACCCACTTTATCCAGGGCGGCTCGAACGCGGCGACCAGCATCCGTGGGATGATAGCCGCAAATCTCAAGCGGTAATGCGACATTGTCAAACACGCTGCGATCGTGAAGCAGCTGGTGGTCTTGGAAAACCGTGCCTATCTGGCGGCGGTGAAGGGCGATTTGCTTAGAAGAAATTCGGCTCAGGTTTATGCCGTTAGCTATTAGCTGCCCCGAACTTGGAGATTCGATGGCGAGGATAAGTTTAAGAAGGGTGCTCTTGCCCGCCCCAGAGTGGCCAGTAATGAACGCGAGTTCGCCTCGGCTCACTTCGAAACTCACATCTACTAGTGCTTCCTGGCCGTCTGCATAGCGCTTGCTGATATTGTCAAATTTGATCATTCTGCCGGCCTTGTACAGGAAGCATTAAACAGACAAGCAGAATCATTCTGCAAACAGGGCATCGACAAAGTCTTCTGCTTTAAATGGCCGCAGGTCGTCTATCTTTTCTCCTACGCCGATGAAGCGAATGGGTAGGGACAGCCTCTTGGCAAGTGCAAAAACAACGCCGCCTTTGGCTGTGCCATCGAGCTTGGTAAGAGCGATTCCGCTCAGGGTCGTCGTTTTGTCGAAGCTCTCGGCCTGGCTAAGTGCGTTCTGGCCAGTTGTCGCATCGAGTACCAGTAGAATTTCGTCGGGAAGTCTTTCATCCTGCTTTTTCAAAACGCGCACGATCTTCTCTAACTCATTCATGAGATTGTCTTTCGTGTGCAGGCGGCCTGCCGTATCTGCGATCAGTACATCGACGTTCTTAGCCTTGGCAGATTGGTAGGCATCAAAAATAACCGAGGCGCTATCTGCGCCGCTTGCCTGCGCAACAACGGGAACTGAGTTTCTCTCCCCCCAGACCTGAAGCTGTTCGACTGCTGCCGCTCTAAAGGTATCGCCAGCAGCCAGCATGACGCTCATTCCTTGAGACTGATACAGTTTCGCAAGCTTGCCTATAGAGGTAGTCTTTCCTACGCCATTGACGCCGACCATGAGTATTACGAAGGGCTTTGCCTCGGACTGAATAACAAGTGGCGTATCCACGGCCTTTAGAATATTGGTGAGCTCCTGTCGTAGAGCCGTCATGAATTGCTCTGGCTCGGCTAGTTGCTTCCGGCCGAGTTGCTGCTTGAGATTGTTAACGATTTGATCTGTGGCATCGATGCCCACGTCTGCGGAAAGTAGTTGTGTCTCAATATCCTCAAGTAGGTTGAGATCGATAGTCTTTTCGCCCAGAACTATTTCGGCCAGGCCATCGCTGAGTTTGCTGCGGGTGCGGCTTAAACCATTCTTGAGACGTGTAAAAATGCCGCCATCACTGGCGTCAGTATTTTGTACTTCGACAGATTTGGAGTCTTCGGACTTCTTCTTGCCTAGGCCAAACATGATAGGAATACTCTACTAGATAAGACTTCAGGGCGGCTATGCTACCACAGCTGCGGGCAGCCCTAATACTTGTCTGTGTCAACGGCACACTGAAATGATAGGCTTAGAGACCGGCTCCCAAATCAAACTATTCCGAGTTCTAACGAACCTGACGACTATGCAGCGACCCCCAATCCAACAGCAAAATAAGGTACGCATCATCGCTGGCGAATACAGAAGTAGAAAACTGGATTTTCCAAGCGTGAAGGGATTGCGGCCAACTTCAGATAGAATTCGTGAGACGCTCTTCAACTGGCTGCAAGAGAGTATTCCCGGTGAAGCGTGCCTCGATCTATTTGCAGGAAGTGGCGCGCTAGGCTTGGAAGCGCTATCCAGAGGTGCTGTGCGGGTGGATTTTATTGAGAAAAATACTCTGGCCGCAAACGCCATCAGAAATAATATAGACCGACTGGGCGCCAATAACGGGAATGTATATTGTGCCGATGCGCTGCAGTGGCTGGATCAGAATGCTCAGTCCGCAGATCGATATGGCCTGATTTTTCTAGATCCGCCTTTCCAAGAGCAACTGTTAGAAGCCACAATTGCTAAACTAGAAACGACAACGATATTGAAAGAAGGCTGTCTGGTCTATGTAGAAAAACAGGAACAGACTATTGTTGATGGAATGCCAGATAACTGGACGGAAATAAAAAATAAGAAGGCAGGCTCGGTCAGATACAGCCTCTACCAAGTTGCCAGAGAAGAAGAGCCGCAGAAAGACAACTTAATATGACAACTGGCACTTTAGAAAACGAATTTGTACCCACTTGGTGGCTGCCTGAAGGCCATAGTCAAACTCTGTGGAGAAAATTTTCTCCAGTAGAAGAGGTTCAACATAAGCGCCAACGTATAGAGCTTGAAGATGAAGATTTTATAGATATCGACTGGTCTATCATCGATCCTAAAGAGTCTAAAGGCGATACGATTGTGTTCTTTCTACATGGGCTGTGTGGTTGTTCGCGATCGCCTTACATATTAGCAATGCAATCATTATTGAATACTCAGGGCATCGCATCGCTTGCTATGAATTTTCGTGGCTGTAGTGGAGAAATGAACAGGCTTGCAAGGGCTTACCATTCAGGTGTTTCTGAGGATGTTAACGAGGTCTTTCAGAAGTTGAGCGCTGAATACCCCCTTCACAATTTTGTCTTCGTGGGTTATTCGCTAGGCGCGAACGTATTGTTGAAGTGGTTGGGCGAGATGGGATCACTTCCGAATATACGCAAGGCGGTGGCGGTTTCGACGCCCTTTGCATTGGAACATTGCTCGCAGGCAATGTTGAGGGGAATAAGCCGGGTATACGGCCAATATTTTGTACGGCAATTAGTGAAAGACTTTCGAAACAAGCAGCAATATCTGCAATCGTTCAGACCTGAGGAGGCGGAACGCATTGCCATGCTTGGAGATACGGGCAGCATAGCGTCAATCTGGGAGTTCGATGACAGGATTACCGCACCTCTGCATGGCTTCGAGGGCGCGGAAGACTATTATCGCAGATGCAGTAGTGCGGCATTTCTGAGTGCAATTGAAACCGACACATTGCTGATACAGAGCAAGAACGATCCGCTAATTCCACCCGATTCGATTCCGGATAGAGACAGCCTTTCGCCGTCTGTACATCTACAGTTAACGGAGCAAGGGGGGCACGTGGGTTTCGTATCCTCGAATCCTCGAAACTGGCTAGAACAGAGAATATTGAATTTCCTGCAGGTGTGAGTGATCATAGGTGCAACTAAAGGCCTCATACTGCTGGCCTTCTACAAAATGAGAATGTTATGAAAATTGCTGTCTACCCTGGAACCTTCAATCCAATCACCAATGGCCACACAGACCTAGTAGAGCGGGCCGCCGGCCTGTTTGATAAAATAATCGTGGCGGTAGTCGGGCAGAATCAACAGAAATCGAACGCTTTACCCTTGGCTCAGCGTATGGAGCTCACTAATAAAGTCTTGGGCCACTTGGATAACGTCGAGGTGACATCGTTCGATAACTTGCTCACGCAGTTTGTGAAGGAGTGTGGCGCCAATATTATCTTGCGTGGCTTACGCACCGTCGCGGATTTTGAGTATGAGTTTCAGCTTGTTGGCATGAATCGCGTTCTGGAGCCGAGTATAGAAACGGTATTTCTGGCACCGGCAGAACATTTGTCTTATATCTCATCCACACTGGTTCGCGAGATTGCATCCTATGGCGGAGATATCTCCAAGTTCGTCGACCCGGCTGTTGTTGAAGCGATGAAGAACCAATAAGAGCATTTCTTTGCTTCTCTCTCGGCGCCTATGCTCCTCAGGGCCTATCGTTGGCACTTAGGGCAGTAGACGGTGCTGCGTTGTCCCTGTCGTATCTCCTTCAAGGTGCTCTGGCAAACATGACAGGGCTTCCCCTTGCGACCATAGACTTGCAGTGATTGAGCGAAATACCCTGGCTCACCATTACTGTCTGTAAAATCTCTGAGTGTTGTTCCACCCACATCGATTGCTTGCTGCAGAACCTGCGTAATGCACAGCACCAACTTCGCATAGCGTGGCTTCGAAATTTTACCGGCGCTGCGCTTGGGACTAATGCCGGCTAGAAAAAGTGCTTCGTTTGCATAGATATTACCAACGCCAACGACTACCCTGCTATCCATAATGAAGGTCTTGATTGCGGCACTCCGAGTGCGACTCTTCTTGAATAGATAGTCTGTGTCAAAGTCATCGCCCAGAGGCTCAGGGCCTAGAGAGGCTAGCAGGGGGTGAGATTCAATAGGCTCGGTTTCCCATAATATGCAACCGAATCGGCGAGGGTCGGTGTAGCGAAGTACCTTGCCGTTGGCAAGAACGATGTCGACATGGTCATGCTTTGCGGCCTGGCGACCCGCCTCAACGATACGCAAGCTACCGGACATGCCCAAATGAATGATCAGGGTACCCTTGCTAGTGCCTAGCAAAAGGTACTTCCCGCGCCTCGATACGGATTGAATTGTCTCACCTGGCAAGTCTGTACTGATTGCAGGGGTGATAGGCCAGCGCAAATTCTTGCGGCGCAGTATGATATTGCGAACTACCTTTTTCCTGATGTGCGGCTGTATTCCGCGGCGGGTTGTCTCTACTTCGGGTAACTCGGGCAACTTCATTCCTCGGCTTTATGATTGCTAGCAGCTAACGCAGACTGCTTTATAATCCTTCCCTAAGCTGAAAGGAAGCAAGGATGAATTTGACGCAGCATATGCTACTGGGAATTGATGCGGGAGGCACGTTTACGGACTTTGTCCTGGTTCGTTTCGAGCCTGTCGTTTCCGTCGAGGTCTACAAGACTCTTTCAACACCCGACGCGCCCGAGCAGGCAATTCTTCATGGGATACGGGCTATGGGGCTGGAATCTCATCTGGATGATGACAGTTTGCAACTCATCCACGGGAGCACCGTTGCAACCAATGCTGTTCTAGAAGGCAAACTGGCGCGTACCGCATTCATTACGAATTATGGCTTTGCAGACATGTTGCAGTTAGCCAGACAGACCCGCCCACAACTCTATGCCTTAGAGACCCCGGCAGTGGCACCTCCAGTGCCATCGCAGCTCTGTCTTGAGACGGGTGGGCGCATAGCGGCGGACGGGTCGGTGGTATTGCCTTTGTCAGATTCTGAGATTGCCATCCTCCTCAAAGAGATCGAGGCACTGGAGCCTGATGCTATCGCCATCAACTTACTCTTCTCATTTCTTGACGGCGGCTTCGAGCGCAAGATTGAGGCCGCGATTCAAGCGCAGGAAGCTGAGCGATTCGTGAGTCGTTCTTCGAGCGTCTTACCCGAATACAAAGAATACGAGCGAGGCATCGCGACCTGGTTAAATGCAGCCCTAGGCCCCGTTATTAGTGGTTACCTCAAGGCGCTTCAGGAAGAACTGGGTAGCACTTCGCTGCAGGTTATGCAGTCTAGCGGTGAGACAATGGCGGCAAGTACGGCGGCGGAGTCAGCTGTGAATCTCCTGCTTTCCGGCCCCGCCGGTGGGCTCACGGCCATCGCCTTTCTTGCACAGCAGCAGGGCAAAACGAAATTCATCAGCTTCGATATGGGGGGCACATCAACCGACGTCGCCTTGCTGGATGGAAAGATTCGCACCAGTAATGAGTCTTCGATAGCGAGTTATCCGATTGCGGTTCCCATGGTTGATATGGAAACGATCGGAGCCGGAGGAGGTTCTGTAGCCTTCGTCGACACCGGGGGCATGTTGCAGGTCGGTCCGCGTTCGGCGGGGGCAGATCCGGGGCCTGCCTGTTACAACCGTGGCGGGGAGGAAGCGACGGTGAGTGATGCAAACCTGGTGCTGGGGAGGCTGCAATTTGACACAGCGCTCGCGGGGGATCTTAAGCTCAGTCTGCAGAAAGCCCGGGTCAGCATAGAACCTCTGGCGGAGCGAATAGGCTTGTCGATAGAAGAGACGGCGCTGGGCATCATCGATATAGCGAATGAGCACATGGCGAAGGCGATTAGGCTTATCTCCGTAAACAAGGGTCATGATCCGCAAGAATTCATTCTTGCGAGTTTTGGTGGCGCAGGTAGCTTGCATGTCTGTGCGCTCGCCGATGCGATGGGTATGCGGGATGCAATCGTGCCGGTGCATGGCGGCGTGCTCTCAGCTTTGGGAATGGTAGTGGCAGAGCAGGGACGGCAGTTTTCGAAGACGCTGAGTCTGGACACTGAACAAATTGACGAACAAGAGCTAGAGCAACAGTATGCCAGCCTAGTGCAACGTGGTATCGCACAGCTAGCGAGCGAAGGCCTACCCGAATCTATGTTGGTATCGAATCGGAGTGCTGACCTTAGATACAAAGGGCAGTCCTATACCCTGAATGTCGATTTCACCTCTATAGCCGAAGCAGTCAAAGCGTTTCAAGAACTCCACAGGCAACGCTATGGATATTCCCACGACGTCCCCGTCGAATTGCTAACGATTCGTGTCAATGTCTCCACTCGCAGAGCGCGCTTTTTTATGCCCGAGCATATTGCCAACACCAGCTGCAATAATGCCGAGCAATGCAAGGTCTATGGTGAGACAGTCAAGGCGAAACTGTTGCAGCGCACACAATTGTGCCCCGGGGTTTGGGTAGCAGGCCCCGCAATCATAACCGAGTACTCTGCTACAACGTTTGTAGCAGGCGGTTGGTCGGTAGCACCCGATGAGTTCGGCAATCTCATCTTGAAGAAGTTAGACTGAGAAGTCAGCCCGGAACAGAACCGTCTCGCGGGGGCTTTTGATTTGAACTGTTTTTCCTAAATTGCTCGTATAGTTGTTTTATAGTTACTTATACAGCTCAGCAATATCGAATAGGAGTTATTTACAGGCCAAATTCTCAGGTGATATAACTGAATAGCTGGATAGATCGACTTAGACTTTTAAAAGACTGGCTTGCAAAGAACTCTCGATTGATTGCCTGAAAGCCTTTGTTAGCGAACTCTATCCACCTTTTACTGCACCTCACTAGTCAGGGAATAGGCAGAAACCGGCAGAACTATGAGATTACGCTTCGTACATCACAGCACCCAACTCCTAGGCCTAACTAGCGCTTTAGTCGCTTCGTTTGTGTTGGCGCAAGACGCGCCGCCGCTTGAGGCTGCAATTCCTGAAAATATTCCCGAAGATAGTAATCGCGCCAGGTCTCCACTGCTTTACTTCGATATGCCTGTGGTCATAGTTGAGGGTTTGGACGAAGTCTCGCCGTCGCCCCTTGCTCCAACCGTCGACCCGAAATTAGATCCGGCTTTCAATCAACGAGTGGACAGTATTAATCAGTACAATTCAGCCGTGTCGGCGATCGAGCTGGACGGTGGCGCCTGGGACGATGGCCTGGTCGAGGAGCTTGCTGCCCTAGGTCGCCTGCAACAGGAACAGGGGGATCATCTGGCCGCTATCGAAACCCTAGATAGGGCTATTCACATTAATCGAATCAATGCAGGGCTCTATACCTTGGAGCAGATTCCTGTCGTTGAGCAGCTAATCCAGAGTTATATGGCCCTGGGAGATTGGGAACAGGCAGATATCTACAATAACTACCTGTTCCATGTGCAGCAGAAGGCTTTTGGTGACAACGATCCGCGACTCATCCCCGTATTGGACCGTCTGGCAACCTGGTATATTCAGGCTTTCAACATAGGCTATGGTGAGCTGCCAGGTATCAGGTTACGACAATCCCAGATCATGTTTAACGCGGCAGCACGCATGGTTGGCGTTCATTTCGGCAAGAACGATGAACGCTTTATCACTTACCAGCAGAACATAGCGAACTCGGCCTATCTGGTGTCAAGAAACCAAGACTTGATGCTTGAACTCAACCGTCCCGAATATAGAAACATGCAGCAGATGTTGGCGCAGCAGCTCAACGAACAGCGCCAAGTACAAGCTCCGGGGTTTCGAACTGGCGAGCGGGCACTGGTAGAGATTGTGCAGGTTTATAGTGAAAAGGCTGATGAAACTTACGCCTTGGCGGAAGCGATTGCTCACTTAGCCGATTGGTATCTTCTCTTTAGTCAGCGTCGCGGTGCGCTTGAAAACTATCAGCTTGCCTGGCATGTCTTACAGGAGCAGGAGAATGCCGAAGAGTTGACGCAGCGTCTCTTCGGAGAAGTTGTGCCATTGCCCAGCTTTGCATCATCTATCGAGATACCTGAAGCGTATTACAAGAATGAAGATGGAAGCGATGCATTAAATTTCGATTATGCAGACCTCACTTTTGATGTAACTGACAGTGGTATGGTTAGGAATGTAGCCACTGATTCGGAAGAGACCGAGGCGAATAAATTACAGCTGAGCAAATTGCGTAACATGGTTCGTTCTATGCGGTTTCGCCCGCTCATAGTGGACGGTGCGCCGCAGCATTCTAGCGAGAATCATTTTAGATATCGGTATTGGTACTAATTTAATAGCCGAACAGGTAGCATCGATAAGCCTATTCCTTGCTATTACTGGCCTCCCGGGACGATTGTTAAGCCTTGGTTAAGGCGCTTTGAATTATTAATAGAAGATAAATTGTCATTACTGACGATTATCAATATATCGGCAACGTCGGCTAAAAGAGCCGAACGTGATTGAAAGTCATTAAAAATCGATAAACTGGGAAAAGCAGGGTTCGAGAACAGGATGAAATGTATGCAATCCATGCAGCGGATAAATGACAGGTCAAAGACGCTTGCTAAGGCTATGGCTTTTGTGGCCTTAAGTGCCGCCTTCGCGGCCTGTCAATCTAGCAGTCAGAGTCAGAGTCAGAGCTCGGCATCGTTACCGTCATCCTCGTCGAGTTCAAGTAGCTCGCAGTCCTCAAGTTCCAGCTCAAGCAGCTCCTCCAGTAGTTCCAGTCAAAGCTCTTCTTCCAGTCGGAGCCAGAGCAGCGGACAGAGTCAGAGTACATCCAGTTCTATGCCAAGCATTCCGTCCAGCCAGGCCGGGCAACAGTCCAGCCAGAGCAGCGCGGCGGGAAGCCAATCTTCTGCCAGTGCAAGTAGTGCGGGGCAGCAACCAGGGCAGTCGGGAAGAGATGGCTCCAGCCCTTCGGCACAGGGCTCTGATCAGGGGGCTCAAGCAGCGGGTGGGGCTACAGGAGCTACCCCAGCGGGAACTATCGGGACTAGCCCAGGGCAGGCGGCGGGTTCGCAGACACGATTACCGGGTCAGGGCAGTCAATCTGGAAGTGGTGCCAGAGACGGCTCTACCGGAGACCTTGGCAGTGGAACAAATCAATCCTCTGGCGGCGGATTAGGGCGGCCAAGTGGGAATTATAGTCTAGATACCCTGCCAGATGGCGTGTTAAGTGGCGGGGCTGCACAGGATGGCGCGGATGGGCAGTCAAGTTCCAGTGCGGGGGACAGCGGCATGCAGACAGCTGGCAGCCGGACCATAACGGCGCAGGAGCGCGCCAGCGTATTAGATGAGAGGCTTCGTAAAGGGTATGAAACCTTCGATGGGTATATCTTGGGAGAACGCGAAAGAGCGCAGGCGGAAAGCAATGCTGCTGGGTCTTCGGCCCCAGGCGGAGCCGGCGGTGGGGGCAATAGTTCTGCGCAGCCACAGACCATACCCGAATCTGGCGCATCGCCTTCGGCGGTTCTAGCGTCATCGCAACCCCAGGCACCTGGAGCACCGCCGTCGGAAACATTTCCTCCACCGGAGGATATTCCCAGTGGCCGTGACGATGATGTCGTGGCGAGGCAATTGCGCGAGGCGGCGATGGCAGAGCCAGATCCGGAATTACGTGAGGCGCTCTGGCAGGAATATAGAAACTACACAGGCCTAGGTGAGGACCAATGAGAGCATTGAAAGTGTTAACGGCGCAGCAGCTTAAGAATATTGCAGGTAGTGCATTACTAGCCCTGTTTCTCGCTGCCTGTAATTCACACACTGTTAAGACGACAAGTTACACACCCATAGTTCAAGATAGTCAGGATGTTCCGGAAGACTTGCTTTTGGATGTAGGTGTTGCCGTTTTTGACCCGGGCATCGATGAAATAGCCAAACGCGAGGAAGAGACAGTTAACCATGAAATTCGCGTGGCAGAGTCGCGCTACGCGCCGTTCCTCTTGGCAGACACGCTGCAGCGCTCTGCGAACTGGGGCATCGTGCGTTTGATGCCCAACAATGAAAGCCCCATGGACGTTTACGTCAATGGCACTATCCTACAGTCCGATGGTGAGGCTATGCGGATGCGCATTGAAGTCACCGATTCAAGCGGCAGACAGTGGTATACGAAAGTCTATGATGAGATGATCAGTCAATTTAGCTACGAGCCTTCCCAGCGTCAGCAAGCCGATCCCTTTCAAGTTATTTACAATAAAATCTCGAATGATTTGTTGGAGTATCGAAAGCGTAATCTGACTAACCGAGAGATCGTAGAGATTCGCACTATTTCAGAATTACTCTTCGCACGCCGCTTCTCACCAGAAGTGTTCGATTCGTACCTATCAACCGATCGCCGCGGCAATTTACAGATAGTTTCTCTACCTGCTGAATCTGATCCGGTGCTACAGAGAGTACGTGACATAAGAGAGCGCGACTTCATGTTTATCGACACCGTACAAGATTATTACGCGACTTACGTAAGGCAGATGCGTTTGCCCTATGACACGTGGCGGGAACTGAGCTACGAAGAAACAATTACATTAAGAGAATTACGCGCCTCAGCTAATCGAAGATTCGCGGCTGGTGCGGCTGCCGTTTTGGGTGGCTTGGCTGCGGCAACCAATGGTGGAAATTATGCGACGCAAACCGGCGGTGCGGTGGGTGTTGGTGCAGGTGCATTTCTTATCAAGAGTGGCTTTGATAAGCGAGCGGAAGCCAGAATACACATGGAAGCATTGGAAGAATTGGGTGAGTCATTAGAAAACGAAGTAGCTCCACGCGTATTTAGTCTGGACGATCGCACCATCACACTTACTGGCTCGGTCGAAGAGCAGTATGCCCAGTGGAAAGATATCTTGGCTGATATCTATGCTTCAGAAGTAGGTGATATTTAATAGGTTCATCCATAATAGTGGGTCTGCCCACGCACAGAATGCGCTATGCCACATAAAGATGTCGACAAGATTGACACTGTTAATTTTGATCAAAATGACAATTCAGTATTTTTAAATCAAGATGCTACCGTTGCAGCGGAGAAACCCTCGCCGTGGGTATGGATTGGCTTGGGTGGATTACTCCTACTCGCACTAATGGTGATCTTCGTTCTTCCCTCTGTAGTCTCCGATTATGAATTGCCGCTGGAAAGGCGCGCCGGTCTAGTCGAATCCCCAACAGCTGAAAGAACTGTTCTCGCGGCAAGCACGATCTCTCCATTCGAAGAGGCGCAGCGAGCCTTGCAAAGAAAGGAGGCACAGGACGTGCTTGCCGAACTATTAGCGAGCCAAGGCGAGTTAGACGTTTTGGACGTTGCGCTTTGGGGTCAGCAAAAGTATGAGGCCTCCCTGGAGCAGGCGAGTATAGGAGACGAGTATTATCGCGCACAGGACTTTTTGCTGGCCCGTGAATCCTATGAGGCTGGACGTGATGGTTTACAGGAATTAATCGATACCCTGCCAACAGTAGTGGAACAGACGCTGATCGAGGGCGAGCGGGCATTGATTGAATTGGATGCGAGTGAAGCTCTGAGCAAATACACGTTGGCTCTGCTGCTTGATCCTGAGAATGAAGCTGCACAGATTGGCGAGCAACGGGCATTGACCCTGGATACTGTCACAGCACTACTCACCGAAGCGGGAGGGTTAGAGGAAGGCGGAGAGTTGCAGCAGGCCCTCGCCAATTACAATGAAGTCCTTAGTCTTGACAGTTATAACGAGATAGCAACTGAGAAAGTTGCCGAGGTGTCGCTGCGTATCACCGAGAATGAATTTGCCCAAATCATGTCCAGTGGTTATGTGTTACTGCAACAGGGAGAACCTGAGAAAGCCATCGCCGAGTTTCAGAGAGCGTCAACGTTGGGTATAAAACAGGATGAGGCTCAGGCCGCGATCATCCAGACTGAGAACGAGATAGCGAATACTGAAATAGTACGCATACGTGAACTCATAACAGTCACAGAACAGAACGAACAATGGCAGGACGCAGTAGATCAGTACGATAGTGTATTGGCCATCGATAGCAACCTGCTTTTTGCCATCAATGGTCGAGACTACGCCAATCGCAGGGCGGGTCTAGACCGGCTATTGGAAGAAGGTATTGCTAATCCAGAGAGGTTTTCAGAGGATGCGGTGTACGAAGAAACTCTCGGATGGTATTGGGTAGGCCGCGATATTCCAGAACCGGGGCAAAGGTTGGTTGGGCAGCTTGATACACTAGAGAAGTTTTTGGAAAATTCTCAGGTACCAATCGACATCTCTTTTAAGTCTGACAGCCTAACAGATGTAACCTTGCTCAGAATATCCGAGCTGGGATTTTTCGAACAGACATCGCTCTCGTTGAAGCCAGGCCGCTATGTGGCTGTTGGCAAGAGAAGCGGTTATAGAGATGTGCGCGAAGAATTCACAGTAGGCTTTGGATTAACTCCCGAGACTGTAGTCGTTAGCTGTGATGAGCGTATCTCGTCAGCGGGCAGGTAATAACAGATGAGCGACGCTGACGATAAAAAGAGAATAAATGGGGCAACTGACCCTATTGTTCCAATCGATTTCACGCCACATAGTGAGCAGAGCAAAAATTTTTCATATCGATTTAAATGGCTGCATCTTGTTGTGGCTACCTTTTTACTGGTTTCGATTACGGCGGCTTGGTTTGTATTGACGGCTCGGTCGGTCTTCGTCGAGGTTAACCCTATAACCGCACAGATAAGCATCGACAATGGTACTAGCATTAAGTTAGGCCAGCGCTATCTCATGCGAACAGGGTCCTATCAGATCACCCTGCGTAACGAGGGCTATCACGATACGGTGACTCGTTTACTCGTGAGCGAAGAGCAATCACAAACCCACCCATTCGAAATGCGAAAATTACCAGGCATAGTCAGTTTTGACAGTGCAGATCTGGTTGACGCGCGTGTAAGAATTGATGGTGTTGATATCGGGCAGACACCTCTGCTGAATGTTGAAGTAGAGCCTGGTGAGCATCAGCTTTCTATCGTCAAAGATCGCTACCTAGATTATGGCGATACAATAAATATAGAAGGCCGCTCGGTTGAGCAGAGCTTCTCTGCCAGTCTGGAGCAGGCATGGGCTACCGTAAGTCTGAGCACTACCCCAAGTGGTGCGGATGTCTTAGTTGACGGCGAGATTATTGGCAGCACTCCACTGAATGCCGAGATTATTCAGGGTCAGCGCGATCTTGTATTGAAACTCGCTGGGCACAAGGCATGGCAGGAGGACTACGACATTTTGGCTGGGGAAGATTTTTCTGTACCGCTTGTGGAATTAGAGCCAGCAGATGGCTTGTTGTTTATACAATCGAATCCATCCGCCGCCAGCGTAACAATTGGAGGCGAATTTAAGGGCCTCACTCCGCTGGAAGTGGCATTGGCTCCTGGTGAGAATCATGAGCTTACGTTTTTTAAGAACGGCTATAACTCCAACTCGCTCTCGATACAGACCCAGGCGAATGAAGAGCGAGATATTACTGTTACCCTTGAGCCGATATTGATGACCGTAAGTGTTATGGCGCAACCGGAAGATGCTGAACTGTATGTGGATGGGCAGTTCAGAGGGACTGCAAACCAGACCATTGAGTTGATGGCCGCCAGTCAACAGATTGAGATTCGTAAGGCCGGCTATATCCCCTATTCAACAGAATTTACTTCGCGCCCAGGCCTGGAGCAGGTAATCAGTGTCTCTCTCAAGTCACTGGAGCAGGCGCGCCTAGAACAGATCAAGCCAATAATTGTGTCAGCCGCTGGTCAGACTCTGAAGTTATTCTATCCCGGAGCCTTTACCATGGGAGCCTCGAGGCGTGAGGCAGGTAGAAGGCCTAATGAGAATCTTCGTGATATTAAACTGGAGAGGCCTTTCTATTTGGGCGTTCAGGAAGTTACCAATTCCCAGTACAGGCTATTCAACGAGGAGCATAGCTCCGGTACATTGCAAGGATTAACTCTCGATAACGAGGCGCAGCCGGTTGTCAGAATTACTTGGGCGCAGGCGGCTCTTTTCTGTAACTGGCTAAGCGACCAGGAGTCTCTGCCACACTTCTACGACGTTGCTGGCGAAGACATAGTTGGTTTCAATCCAGAATCTACCGGTTATCGACTACCCACCGAAGCGGAATGGGCTTGGGCAGCAAGAACAGATGGTAGCGGCAATCAATTGAAATATTCCTGGGGAAGCGACTTGACCCCAGCCGAGAATTCAGGAAATTTTGCAGACGTAACTGCTCGGTCCTATCTCGGACAAATACTGTTTGACTATGACGATGGCTATCTCGCAACGGCGCCAGTTGCTTCTTTCGAAGCTAATCAATATGAACTCTATGATATGGCGGGAAATGTCTCCGAGTGGGTGCATGATTTCTATGGTGCCGTTGGCTCTGTTGGCGGAGTTGAGGTTGATCCACTGGGCCCGACCGAGGGTCAGTTCCATACTATAAGAGGTTCTAGTTGGGCGCATGGCTCAGTAACTGAGCTGCGACTTTCGTTTCGTGATTTCGGTGAAGAAGTGCGAGATGACGTCGGTTTTCGAGTGGCGCGCTATTTAGAGGAATAAATTCATGCGTAAACTTTTGTTATTCGCCTTGCTATGTTTTTGGCAGCTCGCTCTTGGGGCAGAGAATGATCCTCAGTCCCAAGCTACAGATCAGCAAGATTCGAACCCAGAGTCTTTGCTTGAGGGCGATGAGCTGATCTCCGCCGAAGTTACTGAAGCAGATGAAGACGAAGCCGACTCTTCCGTACGTTTTATTCCAACGGAGCAAATTTCGCAGGACTTGGGTGTTTCATTTCCCGTAGATATTTAGATTCACAGAACAAGTAAGTCAAGGAATTAGTATGAAGCAAAGGTTGTTATCGGAAGCGCTCTATCAAGTCGCGGCACTGATTATTGCTGTGATCGTTGTTCATGCGGCCTATGTGGCGGTGATTCGGCCGAATGCCGATCTGATTCAAGAGCAGCAAAATGTGCTCCAGCAAACAGATCCTAATTTCGTACCGGAACGCTCGGTTTATATAATTATGCGCGACTTCGAACAAGAGACATGCATCATACTGTTGCTATGGGCTCTTTCTATCATCGGCATGAAGACTCAGCAGACATTGAAGGAGAGGTCGCTTCTGGAAAGGACGCTGATCAATGTTTCCGATGGGGCAAGTATATTGCCCGAGGATGCGCGCAATTATGCGCGACCAGTACAGGCTTTGCCGGACTCGGAGAGGCAGTTTCTCCTACCTAGGGCGTTACTTGCCGGATTGCATAGATTTCAATCCACGAAAAATATTCAAGACGTGGCTACCACCATAAAAGTGACCTGTGATACCGAAGCGGATCGCATGGAAACGGAACTGACCATTGTTCGCTATATTGCTTGGGCAATTCCTTCTATTGGGTTCCTCGGTACTGTTCGTGGTATCGGTACAGCCCTAGGGCAGGCCTACCAGGCAGTAAGCGGGGACATAGTCGGTGTTACGGTAAGCTTGGGCGTAGCCTTCAATTCAACGTTCGTAGCCCTGGTGGTGAGCATCTTACTGATGTTCGTGTTGCACCAGCTGCAGCTGATTCAGGACAGGCTGGTATTGGACTGTCAGACTTACTGCGATGAAAGAATGCTCAGGCACCTCCAGGTGCCACAGAAGGATAGCTGAAAATGAGTTTGAAGGTTATCGAGCTAAACGATAACGCCCTTCGAGTTGGGGATGAGTCGGGAATTCTCGTTGAGAGTCCTGGCTTTGCGCTGGCCGGCAACAAGCAGCTGCAGCTGGGAGAGATTGCCAAACAACAGGCCAGGCTTCAGCCAACTAACAGCTATAACAAGTATTTACATGAGCTTAGTCTAGACCCTATCAGCCATGCGGTCGGTATTCGTCATGCTGCCGATATTGCCTATGCACACCTGCTACATTTGGCCGAGGAAGGCGGTGTGGATGCAGATATGATATTTGCTGTGCCCGGAAATTTCACGCACCAGCAGCTCGCAATCTTGCTGGGGCTTGCCAAGTCTAGCCCCTTTAACACTATAGGCATGGTGGACTCGGCACTAGGGGCTGCCTACTGGGCCGGATATGCCGAATCTATTATTTATGCAGAGATGCAGTTGCACCAGGTTGTACTCACAAAGATCATCGCGCGCGATAATCAGCTGACGCGAGAGGCCGTGATACAGGTTCCCAGCGTAGGCAGCCAAAATTTTATGGACCTGATGATGCAATTGGCTACCGGGCTATTCATTCAGCAGTGTCGATTCAATCCACAGCATGACGCCGAGTCGGAGCAACAGCTCTATAACGCTCTACCTGATTGGCTGCGACAGAACGATACCGACCAGAACAGCTTGATGCTTGAATTGAAGGCTAACACTGCTGTGCACACGGCGAAGATGCCTAGAGAAAGCTTAATTAATAATCTATCGAGGCACTATAAGAGTATCGGACAACAGATCGCTGAACTTGCGGTGGCAGGTCAAAGCAAAATCCTACTGAGTCCTGAGTTTGCCGAACTACCCGGGCTTCACTCGTTCCTGAGTCAGAGCTTCGATTTGGAACTATTGCCAGTTGACGCAATCAGCAGCGCCATTTTGCAAAATAGAGACAGCATCATGAAGGGCGAAGGACATATTCAATTAATCACTTCACTGCCCAAGGCTGAAGCAAAATCGACAGCGCACAAACATTCTCTCAAGAAGTCGAATGAGGGGGTACAGCAACGAGCGACGCATGTGCTGATCGGCAGTACTGCTATTCCGCTGGGCTCTATAGAGCTTCCTGAGAAGCTAGGAAGAATAGAAGCGTCCAAGGGCGGCTTCTACGTAGACAGTGGCGAGCAAGAGTTTCTATTGAATCAAAAAAAGCGTAGTGGAAGGCATGAGCTTAGCCTCGGTGACCTGATTCAAGCTGCACAAGGGAGCGAGACAATTCGTTTAATACAGGTAAGCAATGGCTAGCACCAAGTCGAAACGACGAAGTCTAAACCCTATCAGCCTGGCATTTCTGGATGTCATGTTCTGTGGCTTTGGTGCCGTGATTTTGATTTTCCTGATTTTGGATCACACCAGCAGTCAAACTCCCTCAGAGCAGAATCCCGATCTGGCTGCCGAGGTAAATTTACTGCGAGAAGAGGTGAGAGACGGAGAACTGGGTTTGGTCGCCCTGCGTAACACCTTCTCCGATGTTAGCTTCGAGGTGGTTACCGCTGAGGGCCTCGCGAGACAGATACAGGAACAACTACAGACCTTCTTGCAAGAACTGGCGGCATTGGAAAATTCAAGCGTTGCCAGCGAGGAGGACATAGCAAAACTGCGCGCCGATGTGCAAGCCCTGGAAGAGGAATTACTGCGACTGCAAGCAAGTGCCTTTGAGCAGGACGGCAATAGCGCGCGCCAGTTTCTGGGTGATGGAAATCGACAGTACCTTTCTGGTCTGTTTTTGGGCGGGCAGCGTATTCTGATATTAATAGACAGCTCTGCGAGCATGCTCGACAGTACGCTGGTGAACATCATTCGTACCCGTAATATGTCGGCAGAGCGCAAGAAGCAGGCACCCAAGTGGCAAAGAGTCGTCAAGACTGTCGATTGGATCAGCACCCAGTTGCCGATAACGAGCCGCTACCAGATATGGGAATTTAACGAGGAGCTCGAATCTGTATTGAGTGGCGACCGAGACAATTGGCAGGAAGTGGCAGATCGAGATCAGCTGAATACAGCGATTGATAACGTGAAGGAAATCGTACCGGAAAAGGGCACCAATTTAGAGCAGGTTTTCAAGGCTGTCGCTAATATGTCACCGCGGCCTGACAATATTTTCTTGATTACTGACGGTTTGCCCACCCTAAGCGATCGCGGGTCGCGGGATGCCTTGGTGACACCATCGCAGAGGATAGAGCTGTATGAAGAGGCGATAGAAGAGTTGCCGCAGGGTATACCCGTTAATGTTGTGCTGCTTCCGCTGGAGGGAGACCCGAGTGCGGCGGCTGCCTACTGGCAACTGGCGCAGTACACGAGTGGGTCATTTATTAGCCCCTCGAAGGATTGGCCATGAGACGCAAACGCGGAGAAACAGATTCTTTTTCTGTGTCGTTCCTGGATGTGGCTGCCTGTGGCTTCGGTGCGATGATTATCTTGCTGATGATTACAAAGTCCGGAGAGCCTATCTCTATCGAGTTTGTGGATGTGCCGCCGGAAGGCGCGATCACTGAGCTGCAGGAGCAGCTTTTCGCCATACGTGGAGAGACCACGATTCTGAATCGTGACTTGAACGCCAAGCAGGAACAACTCTCTGCGATGAAGGACCGAATCGCCCGCTTGCAGCGGGATCTGAGTGATGTGCAGGGCCGTTATCAAACCTCGAATCAATTATCGAGTGAGATCACCGATGAGATGGGCCGACTCGCTATAGCCCAGCAGAGTATGACCGAAGAGATGCAGCGCTTGCTCGCAAACAGCAGTGCCCCGGAAAACAATGCAATTGGCGGGGTACCGGTTGACAGTGAATACATTATTTTCGTTATCGATACATCGGGAAGTATGTTCGGCAACGCCTGGAACAAGATGTTGGGGGTGATTGAGGACACATTGAACGTCTATCCGGAGGTAAAGGGCATTCAGATCATGAATGACATGGGCGACTACATGTTCGCTTCCTATCGCGGGCAGTGGATCCCCGATACTCCAGGGACTCGCAATAATATTATCTCCACACTGCGTACATGGAACCCTTTTAGTAACAGTAGCCCTGTAGAAGGAGTGACACGTGCTATCAATACGTTCTATTCACCGGATAAGAAAATTAGTATATATGTAATCGGTGACGATTTTCAACCTGGCGGGTCTATTCAAGAGGTATTGCAGACAATTGACCGCATTAATGTAGAAGATGAGAACGGAGATAGGCTAGTGCGGATACACGGCATTGGCTTCCCTGTGATATTTGCAGGCCAGGCAAGATTTCAGCAGAGTGTTTATCGTTATTCCACGCTAATGCGCGAGATGACGCAGCGAAATGGTGGTACATTTGTAGGCCTGAATGATTTTCAGTAATAAGCCAGTGGCAAAGAGGCTGCAAAAGAGCAGCGCTACAGAGCAAGGTTCAACATGCAAAGAGTAAGACAAATGATGGCAGGGTTGGGAACAAGGGCGTTTGTTGTGCTCGCGGCAATCAGCCTATCTGCTTGTGGTGTGAACAATGTCGTGATCGAGGGCAGTTTTCCCACTCCGAATATTAGTCCACTGCCGCTTTCGGTGGCCGTCTTTTATGATCCGGCTCTCACCGAATTTGCCTATATCGAATATTCTGAAACTGGAGCGGAAGAATACAATATCGCCAGTGGACAATCCCATGTGGAGCTATTCAACGCAGTTCTGCCGGCTATGTTCGACGAGGTAGTAGTGGTGGGCTCCCTGGAAGAAGCAGAGGTGCTAGGCGTAGATGCTATCTTCGCTCCACTCATTGAAGAGTTTCAGCTGGCCTTGCCTAGCAAGACCAAGTTGGATGTGTATGAAGTATGGATAAAATACAATATGCGCCTGATGGCAGCCGATGGAGAGTATATAGCCGACTGGGTGTTGACCTCTTATGGCAAAACACCGACCGAATCGATGCGCTCTGCAGAGTCTGCAATTAATGATGCCGCTGTAGTAGCACTGCGCGATTTGGCTTCGAGCTTCTCATTAAGCTTTACTCAAGTCCCGGAAGTTAGAGACTGGCTAAACAACCTATGACAGAAAGTAAGATTTATAAGTTATACATGAGTCGATTTACACAAGGACTATCATGAAGCACTATCCAGAAATAAATAAGATAGGCATTGCTCTATTGTTTTTGGTTGGGCTTGCCTCTTGCACTACCACGACTATCGATGAGTTTCGTCAGGGTGAAACCGGCATCGAGAATAATGAGTCAGTAGTCATTCTCGGGCGACGACAGGCTAGCGACTATGAGACGCGCTCCGAATTCGTAGATTGCGTAGGTGAGCGCATGACCCGTGGCGATGACGCCATTAGCATCGTTCCCGAACAGGAATTCGTCGACGCGATGTTTCCCTGGTTCGAGCCAAGAACCGCTCCTCTGCGAACTCGCGATTTGGAACGTCTGATGACCGAAGATGTAGTAGCCGATAGGATGACCGAGTTTGGCATACGCTATATCGTCTGGTTGGACGGATTTACTGAGACGACGGATCGTAGCGGATCGATATCTTGCACGATAGGCCCCGGTGGGGCAGGCTGCTTTGGTTTCGGCTCCTGGGAAGATGATGCTAACTTCGACGCGCGGGTTTGGGATGTAGGCTCCTTGTCTAACGTAGGCACCATCAGCACAGATGCAACAGGACAGTCCTATCTGCCCGCACTTGTTATCCCCATACCGCTAATAGCCAGAGTTGAGGCTAACGCCTGCTCGCGCCTGGCAACACAACTTAAAGAATTTGTGAACGGTAGTTAGCTGGCAATGCTTTTGCCAAATGCTAACTTGTTCTTGATAGAGAGGTGGCAACATGACGAATCTGGCTGTGACTAGCTTGACTGAATCATCAACTCTGACGAATCGGATTACCCGAGCAGCGACCCTAATTATTGCGTTAAGTTTGTTTTCCTTCCTTACTTCCTGTGCGGTCAATCCTGCCACTGGTAGCGCTAACCTTGTTCTAATGTCTGAAAGTCGAGAGAAAGAAATTGGACTTGAGGAGCATGAGAAAGTCTTGGCGAGTATGCCTCTTTTCGAAGATGAAGAACTGCTAGCTTATGTTAGAGAGGTTGGAAACAAGGCAGCGGCTGTCAGTCATCGACCTAATTTAAAATATACATTCAATATAATAGATAGCCCTGAGATAAATGCATTCGCATTACCAGGCGGCTACGTTTATGTAAATCGTGGCCTGCTTACATTCATGAACTCTGAGGCTGAATTAGCTGCCGTCCTGTCTCATGAGATCGGGCACATAACAGCTAGACATGCGGTTCAACAACAGGCCCGGGGTCGCATCGCACAAACAGCGGCTACTGTTGGTGGATTCGTAACGGCGGTTGCTACCGGCAGCGGCTATGTTGGTTCTCAGATAAGCGAAGTAGCCTCGATCTGGGCGCAGACGGGTTTGAGCGGATTCGGCAGAGAGAATGAACTCGAAGCCGATAGTCTCGCGGCAGAATATTTGGTTAAAGCGGGATACGATCCTGCTGCCATGATTGATGTAATTACGGTATTAAAAAACCAGGAAGACTTTAATCGATTGGTCTCGAATAATAGCGGTGGCTATCATGGCTTATTCGCTACCCACCCCCGAAACGATACTCGCCTGCAGCAGGCGATTGCTCAAGTAAGCGATATTTCTGGAAACCAAATTACGCAAACAGACAATACATTATTTAGAGAGAGGCTGGATGGATTGGTTATCGGTCAGAGCCAACGCTCACAGACTCAAGATGCGCGAAACCGCTACTACCAGGCGTTGCTTGGCTATACAGTAGTATTTCCTGATGAGTGGCAGATCGATGAAACCACTACGACGGTAACTGCATCCAATGCCGAGCAAGGAACTATTCGCATTGAGGCGCAGCGTATTCAGGAAAATATCGAACCTCGGCTGTTTATAAGGGACAAGTTGGGGATAAGCCAGCTGCAAAAATCCGAGAAGCTTGAACAATATCGATTGCTCGGACATACTGGTGTAGCCGTCTCGCCAGAGACAGGTAATACTCAGAGAATAGCCGCTATCTACCTCGGCCCAAGGGTTTTCACTTTTAGGGCTGAAATAACAGATGCGGATTCGATAGATGAGATTGACGAGGGGTTACTTGCATCCATTCGAACCTTCAGAGCCATTCAGCAAGGCGAGATATCTTCAGGAACAGAAGCGAAGATTAAGTTTGTGCAGGCTAGCGAGTTCTTTGATTTTGCTGTCGTCGCGCAATCAAGCCGAATAGCCAATTATCCAGAGGAATCGCTGCGTCTTCTCAATGGCTATTATCCCCGCGGCACTCCCGAGGCAGGTGAGTGGGTGAAGCTGATTGAATAAGCAGAATCAGGGCTTCCCTGGTCTCCGTTATCTGTCGGTAATACCCTCCGTAAGCAGGCTTACAAAGAAGGCATGCTCAGTCTACGCCTAAGCGGAGCACAAAAAGTAGCGGCCGGAACTACGACTGTTAAAGAGATTCTACGCGTTACTCCTGAAAACAGAGACTGAAGACATCCTCTCCAGCTCAAATAGTGTGATTTAGATGACGCAAAATAGCCAAGAGAATATTCTGGTCATAGGGCCAGCATGGGTTGGCGATATGGTGATGGCGCAGTCTCTATTCATGTGCCTGAAGCAGGAATACC
>CAJQHM010000024.1 GCA_905478195.1 uncultured Pseudomonadales bacterium | reverse complement strand
AGTCATCAGCAAATTGACACTAGAAACTCGTTGGGCTAATTCGCCAAACCATTTCGTTAGATTTATATTTTTTCTTGACTAAGTAAGTAAGTCAAGATGATGAGCCCGAAGAAAAGAAATAGAATTCCAGATAGGTAGAGAGCATATTGGAGGCTATACAAGTCTGCCACATAACCCAGAAATGGAGATGTTGAGGCAAAGAAAACGCGAATGATAAAGCTACGGATAGACATTACTGTCGCTCGCATGTTGGAGGGAATGTGTCTGTTCATATAGTCGCGTAGTACCGGTGTTGCCACCCCTCGAGTAATGTAAAAGAGGAATAAAATCAACAAGCCCCATAGAGTGCTGATGTAAGCAACAGTAAAATAGCCAGCAATAATTAATAGCAAAATTAGGCTGAGCAATATTCTAGTGTTTATTATCCTTTCTATTTTATAGGCATAGAAGGAAGGGATAGCAACAGCCAGATTGAGTCCTGCACCGATCAAACCAAAATAGACTAAACCTATGTCCAGCGCTTTGAAGTAAGGTTGGGTGAACCAAGCCATCGTCAGCGTTGCTGCCCCAATAATTGCTGAGTAGAAAATATATGCCCTTAAGATAGTGTTCTCTATGATCGAGTAGTGGATTATTTTCTTAATGTTTTTCCAGGGTTTGCTTCTCCCGTCCTCTAAGCGGTGTACTTTGGGTTCTATCAAGAGCAGCGCAACCACAAATCCAACGAGAGCAATACCAACTTGATAATAGAAAGGTGTGCGCAAACTAATTTGTGCTAACAGTCCTCCAATTATAAAAGCCATCGCTTCGGCTAAATTTCCCATTGAGATTGTTCTTCCTTCGAGTCTGATGAAGTCATCACTTCGATTTAACTCAGCCAATGAGTCATACATCAAGGCAGTATCTGATCCTGAAATGAAACTTTGCCCAACGCCAAGACAAAGCGCTGCTAATAGAAAACCATCAAAACCAAAAGACAGGCAATAAATCAGAATGCCTACGAACCCGAAGAATGTGCCTATGACCATGGAGTTTTTCCTCCCGAAGACATCGGCAACGTAACCGGAAGGAATCTCAATTAGCGCTATGGTTACAGAATAGATCGCCTGAATCACAAACAGGTCGGTGATAGTTAACCCATTCTCTTCATAGAATAACCAAATAATCGGCATGAAAAGCGTCATCCATTTGGATGCCTTGATGACGTAAAGCTTCCAAATGTTTGAACCGATGCTCATGATAGGGGGTGCGATATTGATTGGATTAGCTGGTCTTAGATTATAACTGGAATTGGGTGACGGAGTTGGGTTGGGTTTTTGGTGGTGGAGGGTTAATTGGTGGAGGTCGCTGAATTGTGAGCTGTGTTTGAATGCGTCGGGAGGGATTGACTCATAATTTGGCTGAGCCAAATTCCATTAAAACCTGGTGGCTTACTGGAATTGTTGAATACCGAAGGGCATCACCAACCAGTCGGCATCGTATCCCCTTCGGGGCAGCCGTTGGCCGTGTGCGCTGCTGCCGCAGCTGTCGAACCGGAGGGTTCTCACCCGATCGCTTCGCGTTAAACAAACAACCCGGCTGAAGCCGGGTTCTTTGTTTAATGGCGGAGAGAGAGGGATTCGAACCCTCGATAAGATTTCTCCTATACGCCCTTAGCAGGGGCGCGCCTTCAGCCACTCGGCCATCTCTCCATTAAACTGTATTGTGCTACTTCGTCGGTCGGGACTCCTCAACCTTCAGCCACTAGTCCACGTCTCCAAAACCGCGGGCATAATAGCACAGACCTTAAGCCTTCGAGAAGCGGGGTTCTATACTACTTCGGTTTCTTTAAAACGTTTGATTTCATTGATGTCGAAGCCAAGATCAGAGAGGATCTCGGTGGTGTGTTCTCCTAAGGCTGGAACTGGGCCTAAACTGGGCTCAAAACTGCTGTTATTACCCGGGGGTTTGAAGCTCTTAACAGCGCCCTTGGGGGTGTCTGTGTCGATAAGGCGGTTGAGCGCCTTCAGCTGCGGGTGATCCCACACTTCCGGCATATCATTTACATTAGCGAAGGCAATTTGGGCCTGATCTAGTTTGTTGGCCACTTCTTTCGCCGTGAAATTGGCGAATTTCTGTTCGATTATCTTTTTTAAGGATTCTCGGTTGGATGAGCGGGAGACATTCTTGGCAAATCGGGGGTCGCTGGTAAGCTCGGTTTGTTCGAGCACGCTTTCGCAAAACAGGGCCCACTCTCGCTCGTTCTGCAGCCCTAGCATGATGACTTTTTCATCGCCGGTTACGAACGCGCCATAGGGATAGATGCTGGCGTGATCGGTGCCGGTTCTGTGCGGTGGGGGTGCGCCGTCGTAGGCATAATTTAGTGGAAAGCCCATCCACTCAACCATGGCTTCCAGCATGGAGATATCGATATTGCTGCCTTTGTCTGTCTTCGACCGTTGAATCAGTGCCGCCAGTATGGCCGTCTGCGCCTGCATGCCCGCCGCGATATCCGCTATGGAGATGCTACTCTTTACCATCTCATCTGCCGTGCCGGTGATGCTGAGAAGACCCGCTTCGGCCTGTACTAACAAGTCATAGGCTTTCTTCTTCTCATAGGGGCCGGAGGAGCCGTAACCCGAAATATTGCAGACGATTAGCTCCTCGTATTCTTTATGCAGCCGCTCGAAATCGAGCCCCATCTTGCTGGCGGCGCCTGGCGCCAGGTTTTGTACCAGCACATCGGCGGATTCTAGCAGTCTATGCAGAATCGGTCCCGAGTCCTGATGTTTCAAGTCCAGTGTTAGGCTCTTCTTCGATCTATTGGTCCAGATAAAATGGGAGGACTGACCCTTTACGCGATCATCGTAATTTCGGGCGAAGTCGCCAGTCCCACGCCTCTCTACTTTTATAACCTGCGCTCCCAGCTCTGCAAGTTGACGAGTACAAAGTGGGGCGGCTATCGCGTGCTCTAGAGAGACTACTGTTATTCCCTGTAGCGGTGGAGTGTCGATCATGGATTGCTTGCTCGTACACTGGCTTCCATACAAAGATTCCCGGCGTTATCGGCGATCCACAGCCGACTGGCTCCCGAGTCATCCAGTTTGGTGCCGCAGACCTGAAAGTCGGCGATATCGAATACGGGTTGTGTGGCCTTAAACTCGAATTCCGACAGGACTGCCTGTGGATGTTTCTCGCTAAACAATTCGAGAAGAAGTGTGGCGAGTAGCGGGCCGTGCACCACCAGACCAGGATAAGATTCGGTCTCGCTGGCATAGGCGCGGTCATAGTGAATTCTATGGCCATTGAATGTTAGGGCTGAATAACGAAAAAGAAGAACCGGGTCCGGGGTGATAGTCCGTTCAAAATCGAATTTGTCATCGGCGGGCAATGGCTGTGCAGCAGCGGCATTCTCCTTGGCGACATCCCGGTAGACGATATCGTGTTCTTCGCGTAGTAAGAGACCGGAACTGTTGGAAAAATCATGGCCTACACATACGAAGGCAAGATCGCCGGACCGGCCCTGTTTTAAAGAAACCGATTTGATGCTGGAGACCCGTTCAATAGTTTCGCCAAGCCGCAGCGGGCGCAGGAACTGCAGTCTGCTGCCAGCCCACATTCGCCTGGGCAATGGAATAGGTGGTAGAAAATCGCCTCTGTGTGGGTGTCCATCGATAGCCAGGGCGGACTGTCTGGCGGGGTGTAGAAAATATAGCCAGTGCCATAGCGCGGGCAGGGAATCGCCGTTGGCAAAAGTGGTGTCCTCTCTATCGAGGGTTGCAGCGAGCCCCTCCATAGGCCCGCTTGTTAGGATATCGGATGACGTCTGCTGCCTGCCTATCCAATCTTGATACTGCTGCTCTTGTTCGTTCTGCATTGTGGGAGAAACTATCCGGACACCATAAAGGATGCTAAGTTGTGAGAATCTAATGGATGATAGTACAAGATGCCAATAAAATAAGCGCCTGATATTGATCTGAAGGCTACTGAGTGCAGCTGGAGCTTAACTGTGACCGGAAAATATTTTGAAGAACTAGAGCTGGGGATGCTGTTTGAGCATATGCCCCACAGAACCATAACAGAAACAGACAATCTGCTTTTCAGCACCATGACTCACAATCCGCAGCCACTGCATATCGATGCGGAATTCGCCAAGACTACGCAGTTTGGTCAGATACTGGTGAATAGTTATTTTACGCTGGGTTTGGTCGTCGGTCTGTCCGTCGGCGATACCACCTTGGGCACCACGATTGGCAACCTGGGCATGGATAAGGTGGAGTTTCCGAATCCGGTATTCATCGGCGATACACTGCGTGTGCAAACCAAGATCGTAGAGAAACGTGAATCGAAAACCAAGCTCGACAGAGGGATTGTCTGGTTCGAGCATTTGGGAATCAATCAGAGAGATGAGGTCGTTTGTGAGTGTCTTAGGAAAGGCATGATGCTGCGGAAACCACAATGAGGTTAAGAAGATCGCTACATTTCGTTCCTGGGGGCAATGAGAAGATGCTGAATAAGGCCCTGGGTCTTCCGGCAGATTCTCTAATCCTCGACCTGGAGGATTCGGTAACACCGGATCGCAAGATTAACGCTCGAGAAGAAGTGTGTGAGTGGTTGGCACAGGCAGATTTTAAGCAGCAAGAGAAATTGGTTCGCATAAACCCGATGGATTCGCAGTGGGGGAGGGATGATCTTGAGGCGGTTCTGCAGCATAGACCAGACGGCATTGTGCTGCCCAAGGTATTGGACTTGAAGGCGGTGCATGCCGTCGATCAGCTGATCACCAATCAGGAAAAATTAGCCGGCGCAGACTACAGCGACATCAAGCTAGTTCTAATTGGTACGGAAATGGCGGCAGCCGTGTTTAATCTTCAGCAGATGGTGAATCATGAGCGGGTTAGTGGCGTCACCTGGGGTGCTGAAGACCTGTCGGTCTCTTTAGGCGCGCGTGCGAAGCGCGACGAGAACGGCAACTACCTGGAGGTTTTTAACTTCGTGCGCTCTATGTGTCTGCTCGCAGCTGTGGCCGCCAAGGTGCAGCCTATTGATGCGGTGTATGTGGATATCAAGAACACTAAAGGTCTGCGCAAAGAGTGCAGGGCGGCGGCTGACATGGGTTTTACTGGCAAGTTAAGCATCCATCCAGATCAGATCGATATCGTGAATCAGGCCTTCACGCCAAGCCATGCCGAGCTTGAAGCGGCATTAGAGCTGGTCGCCGCCTTCGAAGAGCATGCGGCGCGAGGAGAGATGGCGTTCAAACACCAGGGTGAGATGGTCGATATGCCGCACCTTAAGCGCGCGCAATACCTGTTGGATATGCTCGGGCGCAATAAAGCGGGTGAAGGTTAATTCGTGAACTTTGAAGAGACACAGGAACAAACCCTGATTCGTGAATCGGTGCGCAAGCTTTGCAGCGCCTATCCCGATGACTATTGGGAGCGACACGACGGGGAGGGAATCTATCCCCAGGATTTTTTCGATGAGGTTGCGAGCGCCGGATGGATCGGTATCGCAATGCCGGAGAAATATGGCGGGGCTGGCAAGGGTATTCAGGAAGCGGCGATAGTATTGGAAGAAGTCGCGGCCTCCGGCGCTGCGATGAACGGCGCCACGCCATTACATCTTTCTATCTTCGGCATGCACCCGGTGGTAAAACACGGCAGCGAGGCGATGCGTGAAAAATATTTGCCCGCGGTGGCGCGGGGCGAATTGCAGGTAGCCTTCGGCGTCACGGAGCCGAATGCGGGCAGCGATACCACCTCTATAGAGACCTTCGCGCGCAATAACGGCGATCATTATCTAGTCAAGGGGCGCAAGGTATGGACTACCAAGGCCTTCGAGTCAGAGCGGGTTCTGTTGCTGGTGCGCACTACAGCGAAGGAGAAGGTTAAGCGTAAGACAGATGGCATGACCCTGTTGTTGGCCGAGTTACGCAAACCAGAAGTGTCGATCTCGGCCATCGGGAAGCTGGGTCGTAACGCGGTACGCACCTGCGAGGTGGTATATGACGACCTCAAGGTTTCGATAGAAGACAGGGTAGGTGAGGAGGGCGAGGGCTTTCGCTACCTGCTCGATGGCTTGAACGCCGAGCGAATTCTCATTGCCGCGGAGTCTATCGGTATAGGCAGGGCCGCGCTGCGTAGAGCCGTGCAATACGCGAACGATCGAGTCGTGTTCGATAGGCCCATAGGTAAGAACCAAGGCATCGCCTTTCCATTGGCCGAGGCGCGCATGAAGCTTGATGCGGCGGAGCTAATGAATAAGAAGGCAGCCTGGCTAATAGACAATGGTCAGCCCTGTGGTAAAGAGGCGAATATGGCGAAGTGGCTTGCCGCCGAGGCTGGGTTCTTCGCGGCGGATGCGGCGATACAGACCCATGGTGGTTTTGGTTATGCGCGTGAATATCATGTGGAGCGTTATTGGCGCGAAGCGAGATTGATGAAGCTCGCGCCGATCTCTCAGGAAATGATTCTCAATTACGTCTCAGAACATGTGTTAGGTTTGCCGCGCTCCTATTAGGAAATTATAGGCCGGAAACCTAACATACTATACGAGGCTCTTAGTCAGACGATAGTCTTTATCGCTTCTTCCGCCTCGGTGAATTCAAGGTCTAAGTCCGCAGCCACCTCTGGTCGCGCCAGCTTGCCTTTGCAGACATTCAGCCCGTTTAGAAGATGCTTGTTCTCGGCAAGCGCGCTATGTATCCCCTTGCTGGCAAGTTCCCTTATATACGGTAGGGTTGCATTGTTTAGTGCCTCGGAGGCTGTCTTCGGCACGGCGCCGGGAATATTGGCTACGCAGTAATGAATTACACCATCGACTATGAAGGTTGGGGCTTTGTGTGTGGTAGCTCTGGAGTTCTCGCAGCAACCACCCTGATCGATAGCTACGTCGGCGATGACAGAACCCGGTTTCATTTTTTTAACCAGCTCTGCCGAGATGAGTTTGGCCGCGGCTCCGCCTGGCACGAGCACGGCTCCTACCAAGAGATCGGCATCAATGGCATAGTGCTCCAGGGATGCCGCTGTAGAAATAACGCAATTGATCCGATCGGAATACTTGTCGGTCAGCTGCTGTAGGCGCTTCTCGGACCTGTCCAGTATCGTTACCTTGGCGCCCAGGCCAAGGGCAATCTTACAGGCATTCTCGCCAACAACACCGCCACCGATGATGACAACGTGTGCGCCGGGAACGCCGGTCGCACCGCCCAGTAATACTCCCATGCCACCATTGTGTTTCCCCAGATGCGCGGCGGCTTCCTGCACGGACAGTCTGCCTGCAATCTCCGACATCGGTGTCAGCAAGGGCAGGGTACCGTGGTCATCGGTTACGGTCTCGTAGGCAATGCATACAGCGTCGCTATCGATAAGCTCGCGGGTCTGATCGGGGTCGGAGGCAAGGTGTAGATAGGTAAACAGGGTGTGTTCAGGCCTAAGCAGCATACGCTCGGCGTGGTTCGGTTCCTTCACCTTGATGATGAGTTCGCCCCGGGCAAATAACTCGCCTACATCTTTTGCTATTTTAGCGCCAACCGATTTGTAGTCTTCATCACTACAGGAGATGCCGGCACCTGCCTGAGTTTCAATCCAGACTTCGTGGCCATCGTCGATTAGCGTTTTTACTGATTTAGGTGTGAGAGCGACTCGAAATTCCTGGTCTTTACTCTCTTTTGGGCACGCAATTTTCATGAGCATTCCTCATCGGCTAGGTTTGGGCTTTTGGCCCGGTTCGACATGCCGGATTCTTTTGGAATTGGCATGACAGCGTCGAGGCGCAGTTAAGCGAAAAGCGGTTTCAAAAGCAAGGAATATCGTATATAAAACAACATCATTGATGCGCATACACCCCCACAGGAATTTTTATGAATAGAACAATAAAGCTGGCACTGATTTTCTCGTTCGGCCTCTTTCTAAGTGCTAACCCCTCGGCACAGGAACTGAGCGAGAATGATGATCCAGAGTTTCAGCGCGTCGCGCCTTTTCAGGTTTTCGACAATCTCTACTATGTGGGTGCCAAATGGGTCGCTGCCTGGGTATTGGAAACTGACCAGGGCTTGATTCTGTTCGATACGCTCTATGGTGACCTAACCGATATCGTCATCGATGGTATTCGTGAGCTAGGCATGGACCCTAACGATATTCGCTACGTGGTGGTTACCCATGCCCATTACGATCACATCGGTGGTGCCAGAAGAATTCAGGAAGAGTTTGGGGCGGTGGTTCTAATGACCGAGGAAGACTGGCAGATGGTGGATGAAGATCCCATCTACAGAGAGTATCCCAAGCCCATGCGTCATCTTCTAGTCACCGACAACGGCACCGTTAATCTGGGCCGCACCGGACTGCGTTTCGTGAAGACACCCGGCCACACACCCGGTGTCGCCTCTACCCGTTTTACAGTCTATGACAACGGCTTTCCCTTTCAGGCCTTCATGTTCGGTGGCGTAGGGCTAAATTTCGAGGGTGTAGAGCGCACCGAGACGTATATCAGCAGTGTCAAGCGTCTACAGAGCATGGGTGATATCGAAGTGAATATTCCTAACCATGCAGCCTCCGGTGACGTATTCGAGCGCTATGAAATGCTGAAAGACCGCAAGGAAGGCGAGCCCCATCCCTTCGTCGATCCAGAGAGCTACACAGCCTGGTTGGATCAGTTGCTGGTTATGGCAGAAGCCAAGCTAGTAGAAGAGAAGGCAGCCGCCGGGCAGTAGCCTGGCAGACTAGGCTGCAAACTGCTGGAAAAATGCTCGGCACTGCACAAGGGCCTCATCGCCAGACTTGCCGAAGGCCAGCGCCTGCTTGCGCTGCTGCCTTAGGGTATTACCAGCCACCTCATTCCAGTTCTTCTTGCGGTATTCGAACAGCAGAGGTCCAGCGGCGGACATTCGTGAGTTCCTTGAAGGTGCGAATTTACAGACATTCTAGCGGTGGTCTTATAGTGAAGCCGTTACCTCATGGGTAGCGGCCTAAGGCTTAAATTCAGCAATCGGAATTAATTAACATTCTCATATAAATTAACTAGTCTGTTGATTTATATAAGATAAAAGAGGAAAGTTAATGTGTTACTCGAGCTGCCATATGGCGTATTGGCGACGCGCCTGCTGCAATTGCTCGGTACTCATCCGGGTCTCCAGACTCGCGCGCAATGCCTCTGCCTCAAGGCTCTCGTTCGCCAGGGCAATGCTGGACCAGGCATGGGCCAGTACCAGGTCGTCACTGCGCTGATCTCCAGAGAATAGACCCGAGATCGCCTTACTCAGCCGCGCAACAAAGCCAAGCTCTTCCATGGAAAGGTCGCCGTCGGCATACATATTGGCGAGAAGCAGGGCAGAGTTACCATGGCCCGCTCTGGCCGCGCTCTCGAACAGCTCTACAGCCTTTTCCTGATCTACCCCTACACCATCACCGGCGTAATACAGGCTGCCGAGATTAAACTGTGCAGCAACATGCCCCTGAAGTGCCGCCGCCTCGGTCCAGCGGAAAGCCTCGGCTAAGTCCTTATCAACCCCCTGACCGGTAAAATACAGAATCCCCAGGTTATATTGAGCCAGATCCAGCCCTTCCTCGGCCGCAATGGTGAACTCATGCAGGGCAGTCTCGAAGTCACCATTGAAGGCAGCGTTCACCCCAGCCTCGTAGTCAGCGAAGGATACCGGCGTGATAATTAGGAGTAGGGCACAGCTAAGTGCAAGAATTCTGTTGCTAGGGGCAACTAGTCCATTGATTTTGTTCATAATCACCATGGTAATACAGCTATTCGGTTGAGAAAACACATAGACGGCAACTAGAGCCATTTATGTCTATGAAAAATCACTGACTTCGCTATAATACCGCCCTCTTACGCACAGGCTCTTGATCTAAAGTGTGTTGAGGAGAGTTTTACAGATTACGCACCCGTAGCTCAGCTGGATAGAGTACCTGGCTACGAACTAGGGGGTCGCACGTTCGAATCGTGCCGGGTGCGCCATTACATAAAAAAGGGGACCTAAAAGGTCCCCTTTTTTATGTAATGTTGGAACCAGCCGAAAGATTGTGCCCCTGCAGTGGCCCATCCTCTATGGCAAGATCAAAGCACCCTGATTCCTCAAGTTGTTAAGTTGTTAGTGTCCCCTGGAGAGATAGCATGAACAGAATATTTGCGAGTCTGGTTTTTAGTCTCGTCGCCGTAGTAACAGTTAGCGTAACTGAGGCACAAGATTGGCAGGGCGAAGATTACAACCTGTCTATGTCGGGCGCGCTGATCAACGATCATTGTGGGAGAGTCTGGCAGGGCGGGGGATATGTAAGTATTCATGCCTGTAATTACCGTCTGGCGAATCTTTTTACCGTTGCTATTTCGATGCAGCACTTCGAGGATTGCACGGTGTTAGCAAGAGGAGACATCGTTATGATTGCCGATTGCATGGTAGAGCGTTTTAATGCCTGGGTTGTACAGCAAGCGCAATAGCGAAGTCAGAATACAAAAGAAACAAAAAGGGTCGGAGGGATTTAAAATAAATCCCTCCGACCCTTTTTTTCTTTAGTTCGGCGCATTTATTTAGTGTGGGTTGTTACCGTGTCCAGATCCGTGAGCTGCGTGAGGGGAGTCATCCGATGCTCCAATATTAGCGTGGTCTTATGCCAAGACATTGCCTCGCAGTAACAGCATTGCTGAGACTGAGCCGGTCAGAGTGATCGATCTGGATACTATAAGAGCAGACAAAATATTCATCTTCGATCCTTTCGTTAGTGTGAGTCATTAGTATATTCACTACGGTCAAAAAGCAATGGAGTCAGCATGCTCTGACCTACCAACATATGCGACAAAACCTATCGGTTCTATTCAATCTTCGCAAACTTTTGAATCCGTCTATTTATCACATCCGCGATATAGGCGTTGTCCTCATGATCAAGCGTTAGCGCATGTGCCTCACCGAATTGTCCGTTGGCAGTCCCGGGTCTGCCGATAGCGCCCAATACCTTACCTGTCATATCAACCTTTGCCAGCTGTCCATCGAAGCCTGTAGTGATATACATATGCCCATCGTCGTGCAGGAAAATTGCACAGACCATGGCCTCAAAGTTCCACTCACCCAGTAAGCCGCCTTCGGTGTCGAAGCGATGAATGCGCATGTTCTCGCGGTCGGCTACATAGATGACGTCGTCGGCATCGATCTCAATGGAATGAGCGACCCAGAACTGACCAGGTCCGTAGCCGCGGCTACCCCACTGCGTTATAAATTCGCCATCGGAATTGAATTTCAGCACTCTGGGATTGTCTGAACCATGACCCTGGGCCACATAGATATTGCCTGCAGAATCCAGTGCCAGGTCGTTAGGTTGCTGGAACAGATAGGCGCCGGCGGCCTCATCCCATTCGCCACTTTCACCCCGGGTTCCGATAGTCATCAGTTCATTGCCATTTTGATCCAGCTTCATGACCACGTGATCGGCAACGTCGGTAACCCAGATAGTATTGTCTGCTTCGAGGTGTAATCCGTGGGCGCGACGGACCAAGCCTTCTTGACCAAAAGACCGAATGAATTCGCCATCGCTATTAAATTCAAGGAAGGGGGTGCTGCCGCGACTGAACACCACCAGGTTTCCCTGTGAGTTCACTGCCACCCCTGCGTAGGACTCTCCCTCGAAGGCCTCGGGCATCTCAAATGCTTCGCTGTACTCGATCGCTTCATAGTCGGTGAGCGTATAAGCCTGCAGGGGAAAGAGTGGTCTATTGGGTCGCTGAGCCGCAACTTCTGCGGAAGCTGTAAGTAGCGTCAGTAGGCACAGCGTGTTTATTATTTTCATTTTATTATTCCTTTTTGAGGAAGCGCTAAACGCCTCTCTTCTGGGTTAATCGAAGCCTGTTCAAATTTTATTGGTTACGTGAAGTTGGGAAGAAGAATAAGAGCTATCTCCCTCAGAGTCCAGCTTGTGCAAGATGCGTCGTCTCTGCTTGCGTTTATCATTGTGGTGCCCTAAAACATCACGATCCAGAGTGGGTCTGGCCTTGCTAGTGCACAAGCATAATGCAATGAAGCCAGTCGTGGGTTATTGAGAGGGACTCCAAGCCCTGTAAGCTATTGAATATTCAATATAAATGTGTCGGAAGGTCGAGTATTTAGTCAATGCTTGTCGTATCGAAACCTGTTAGCAGCTAATGTAGCCTGGAAATTTTTTAAATCACCGTATTCATTCAAATTGCACCCCACAATAAGCTGCTGTATAAACGACGCTTGAGATTTAAGGAGCAAGAAATTGAAAAAAGAAACTCTAGCCATTCACGCAGGTTATGAAACCGACCCAACGACCAAGTCGGTAGCGGTGCCTATATTCCAAACCGTTGCCTACGAGTTTGACAATGCGCAACACGGTGCCGACCTCTTCGATCTGGCGGTGCCCGGTAACATCTATTCCCGCATCATGAATCCCACCAACGATGTGTTGGAGCAGCGCGTAGCTGCGATGGAAGGTGGACTGGCTGGGTTGGCTGTGGCTTCCGGTATGGCGGCTATCAATTATGCTGTTCTTACTATTGCCAAAGCGGGTGACAATATTATTTCAACACCACAGCTCTATGGTGGCACTTACACACTATTCGCGCATATGTTGCCGAGTCAGGGCATCGAGGTGCGTTTCGCCGAGGACGATTCCGCCGAGGCGATCGCGAAGCTAATCGATGATAAGACTAAGGCAGTTTACTGCGAGAGTATTGGTAACCCGGCAGGCAATATCATCGATCTTGAGTCTGTCTGCTCAGCCGCCCATGCGAAGGGCGTGGCAGTGATTGTCGATAATACGGTGGCAACACCGGCCCTGTGCAACCCGATCGATTTTGGTGCCGATATTGTCGTGCATTCATTGACTAAGTACATAGGTGGCCACGGCACCTCCATAGGCGGCATGATTGTAGACTCGGGCAAGTTTCCCTGGGCAGAGCACAAAGATCGCTACCCAGAATTGAACGAGCCTGAACCTTCCTATCATGGTGTGGTGTACACCGAGGCATTGGCCGAGGCAGCCTATATTGGTCGCGCTAGAACGGTTCCTCTGCGAAACACCGGCTCGGCGCTTTCACCGATGAATGCCTTCTTCCTATTGCAGGGCCTGGAGACGCTAAGCCTGCGCATGGAGCGTCACTGTTCCAACGCGATGGCCGTTGCCGAATACCTGCAGAATCATGACAAGGTAGAGTGGGTTAATTTTGGTGGTCTAGAGAGTGACTCTAACCATGCGTTGGCGAAAAAATACTGCGGTGGCGTTCCAGCATCGCTGCTGACTTTCGGCATCAAAGGCGGCTTCGATGAAGGTGTTCGCTTCTACGACGCATTGGCTATGATCAAGCGTCTGGTGAATATTGGCGATGCCAAAACCCTGGCCTGTCACCCGGCCTCGACTACCCACAGACAGCTTAGTGAGACGGAGCAGTTAGCGGCAGGGGTGACTCCTGAGACCATGCGCATCTGCGTAGGCATCGAACATATCGACGATATCATAGCCGATATCGAGCAAGCCTTAGCGGTGGTATAACGGCATTAGCAAATCGGAGAATTAATGAACATGAAAAAAATATTTGTAATTTTAGCACTTGCGGCAACTTTAATTGCTTGCGAGAGTTTGTACGAAGTCTCGGACATTGCCGACATTAGATCGCAGCGACAAGTTGACGCCTACAATTCAACGGTTGCCGCAGAGGAAGACAAGCTGGTCTGTACTCGCGAGAGGCCATTGGGCAGCAACATCCCCAGGTTCGTCTGTATGACGGTTGCCCAGCAATCAAGATTAGAGGTTAGAGCACGAGATGAGCTGCAACTGATTCGATAGATTGAGGATACTATTGCGGATCTTTAATTTGATAGCCAAGACAGTAATACCGAATTAGTGATTCAGTAACTTCGCTCAAGACTATTTGTATCGAGCGAAGTTGCTGTTCTGTTTGAGTCTCTGCTAACAACCGGTAGTATACGAAGCAAAGTTCTCAGTACGCTATATTCTGAATAGAGTAACGTCACACTTTGCATTATTAGATACGCCAGTAGCAGTAGAGCCTATGATAGCGGCTTGCAATGCTTTCTTTGAATGAGTTCCAAGAATTACCAAATCGGCCTTGCGCTTCTCTGCTTCTCTGCAAATAACCTCGTATGGCTTGCCCACCTTAATGTGACAGTTCTTCTTGCTGATACCAAAGGGAGCAGTAATTTTTCGATTTTTGGCGCGATGTCTTCTTTCAATGTCTTCTGGTAGTCGCTGGGCAGAAGCTTGTAGGGGAGAACATGGATTACGACAAGTTTGGCTCCGCATAAGTTTGCGAGCTCGGAAGCCTTGGCAAGTACCATCTTTCCTTCTTGTGATGCCTCGATTGCACACAAAATCGTTTTGTACATAGTTATTCCCTCTTAAAAAACATTGATTGCAGGCCAAGCAACTACAAGGCCGAGGATATCCCATAGAGAAATCTATGATTGCTGTGCTGGAGTAACTAAGTATGCTGAGGAATTGCTCTTTAGAGTTCGGCTGGAGCCTTTATAGTGCTAGCCCCGGGGCAGGGTGAAATTGGTAGACCTTCGAGTGGCTCTAAGGCTTACTATCTTGTAAATCTTGTAACTCACTGATCTAATAGTTAGCCTGGTCCACTTTTGGCAACAATCAGGCATTGGTAAATTTTGTATCAGCTAAGGTCTCTAGGAAAAATGAGCGTATTTCTAATAGTCTTGCTGCTATCTAATAGCAGTTTAGCGTTGGAAATTCTGACTCATGGCTCACATCAGCACGGGTCGACTGAGATGGCTCAGCACGAGATGCATAGCCAGAGCGCCATGGGAGAGATGGGTCATCAAGGTGAGCAGTCGGCAAGTAGTTCGAGTGTAGAGCCCAGTATTGAAGATTGCCTGTGCGATGATATTTGTTGCGTTAGCTCGGTCGGCTTTGGGCCGGGAGTCAACGAAGACCATATTCCTCTGCTAGACCGAGGCCTTCTCGGCTATCCTAATTTCTACAGTTCCGTCTCTCTGGATCTACTGCTTCCTCCGCCAACAGCCTAGCATCTTTTCTTTTCTGCAATTTGTTTTTAATTCTTTCTTTGGAGAAGGATCGTGGCTTCACGTTTTCTACTTATTACGCTTATATGTTCTGTACTACTCTTGTCTGGACAGAGCACTGCTGCTGTCGTCGAGTATGAGTTTGCTATCGATGTTAAAGAGGTCAATCTAACGGGTGCGCCGGTTGAGGCGCTCGCCATAGATGGGAAGATTCCAGCACCGACAGTAACCGCTGCCGTTGGCGACACCCTTCGCGCGACTTTTCACAATCGTCTGGACGTGAAGACATCGGTCCACTGGCATGGGATTCTATTGCCAAGCGATCAGGACGGTGTCCCTTATCTCAATACTCAGCCTATTGGCCCTGGCAAGTCTCATACCTTCGAGTTTCCCATCACACATGCCGGTACCTTTTGGTATCACTCACACACTGACCTGCAAGTTCAGCGGGGCCTCTATGGCGCGATTGTGCTCACAGAAGAAAATCCGGAGCAGGCGATAGAAGAGCGAGTCGTGTTGTTCTCGGATTGGACTGATGAGCCCGTCGATTCGGTGCTCACAAATCTCAAATCCCGTGATGATTTTTATGCCTTCAAACGAAGAACCATTCAATCCTGGGACAAGGTGCTAGCGAATGGGGGCGAAGCGATTCGCAATCGTCTGAGAAGTTCTCTGACGCGTATGGGACCAATGGATCTGGCCGATGTCGGCTACGATGCCTTTCTGGTCAATGGGCAGCAAGTTAGCGCTTTCGAAGATATTGACTCCAGTGCGACGCAGGTAAAGTTGCGCATGATAAATGGCTCTACATCGAGCTACTACGAGGTGGAATACGCCTCGGGACCAATGACGGTGATAGCCGCAGATGGGCAGGATGTGATGCCGATAAAGGTGCAGCGCCTGCGCTTCTCAACGGCTGAGACCTATGACGTGTTGGTCCCGATAGTGTCTGGCAGGGCTTCGGAATTAAGAGCAACATCTATCGATGGCTCCGGTTACAGCAGCCTGTTCATAGGTGAGGGCCAGAGGCTCGCCGCGCCTGATGTGCCTAGACCGAACCTATTCCTGACAAATCACATGGATATGGGGGAGTCAACTAGCATGCCTATGCATGAGCATGACGAACACGCCATGCCAATGCACGAGCAAGAAGAAGTTGCTGCTCCAATGCATGAGCATGAAGAACATGCTATGCCAATGCGCGCGCAGGAAGAAGCTGTTACTCCAATGCATGAGCATGAAGAACACGCCATGACTATGCGCGAGCATGATGCAACCTCCAGGTCCGTGCAGGCTGCTGAGCGCATGACGATGGAACAAGATGTCATAGCGCATATGACGGATTATTCCGCCTTGATGGCAACAGAGTCGACGCAGCTTCCGGCTAGTCAACAGTGGCGAGAAATAGACCTTAGGCTGACCGGAAACATGGAGCGCTACGTATGGAGCCTAAACGGTAAGACCGCGCGGGAAGATCCGCAGATTCTGATCAAGAAGGGTGAGAATGTCAGGTTTCTGTTAAGCAACGATACGATGATGCATCACCCTATGCATCTGCACGGACATTTCTTCCGAGTGGTGAACCAACACGGTGAACGCAGCCCTCTGAAGCACACGGTAAATGTCCCGCCCATGGGTAGTGTGGTTATCGAATTCGATGCGAACGAAGAAGAGGATTGGCTATTTCACTGTCACAATCAATACCATATGAAAACAGGTATGAATAGGGTGGTGAGTTACGAGGATACTAGCCTGTTCACCGCCGATGTGGAAAAATTGATCCGGCCTTCAAGGCGATGGTTCGATGTTAATAATTTTCATGCCATGAACTCGTTTTTGGACTACGAGCTTTCGTTCGCAGACGAGCGTAACGAGTTCAGGTTCGAGCTTGATACTAATATTTCTGATAGCTATGAGATACATGCGACCTATGACTACTATTTCAATCGATTCGTGTCCGGCTTCGCCGGGGTAGAGATTCGTGAGCACCACCATGGCAAGGATCACGATATCGGTATTGCGGGGCTGAATGTGACCCTGCCAATGCTAATCGATAGCGAATGGAGGGTGAATGATCATGGGCGCTTCAGGTTGGAGTTGCAGTCGGAGCTGCAGTTCACGCGGCACTTCGGATTCGATTGGCGCTGGAACACAGACAACGAGTACAGGTATGGACTCAACTACCGAGTAAACAACCGCTGGTTGCTTACATTGCATACGGACACTGAATATGGCGATGGCGTTGGTGTTAAGTTCTTCTATTGATACCTGCTAGGGTTCTCAGAAGTTCGCCCGAACCTTAAACACGAGCTCTGCTCCAGTGCTTGAGCAGGGCCGTTCCGTCTCGCGTAGCCTGCCATCGCGAAGATAGCCAGTGTAGCGCTTGCGCTCCAGGCATCTAATTTCGTCTTCCGCGTTATTCAGCTCCATGCTATAGGTGAGATTTCCATAGCCAAGCTTTTCGGCAAAGAACTTCAGCTCGGGTCGCAGTTTTCCGCTTCCATAGAACTGGACGTTGTCGATATCGTAACGCACTCGATTGCCGCCCGTGCCCCCGACATCTCCGAATCCATCCTGATAGTTTATGCCGAAGCTAAGATTCTGTGCGGGTACGTCTTGCCGGTACCCCAGGCGAAACCCGCCTCGGTCGAAGGGGATGATTGTGCGTTTCTTGGCTATCAGAGGATCGAAGATATAGGCGTCCTCGAAGTTTATAGCAGCGGTGACAACAGCCTGCGGCAGATTCAGGAAGCCCAGCCTTATGCTGGCGTTGAGGTACAGCCCGAACACCTTGCCGTCGCCTACATTGCCATTGGCGCTTATGGGAGCGAGCGGGTCGGTTGTCACGTCTACCTTACCTATTGAGTTAGAGACATCATAGTAGAAGAATCGAGAATTCAGGACGCCGCCATCATTCGGCAGTCTGTAATCCAGGTTGATGGTGTAGCGCCAGGTTTGTTCCTGCTCTAGCTCGGGGTTTCCAGCGATGGTGTCTTGGTCGTCATCCTGTTGATTCACACCGGCGGAGAAATCGGCGAAGCTCAGCTGCGAGACATCTTTCTCTGCCGAGAGGCGCAGCTGAAAGCTACGCTTCATGTCGAAGCGAAAATCCACTTTGGGTTTGATGAAATCGAAATCGCGCGTCTTGTTGATGTCGCCGGATTGTTCTATCTGGGAAGTTTCATAGAAGAGCGAGCTTTCAAGAGACATGCGGTCGTTGATCTGCCAGTTGTGAATGGCGAAGCCTTCAAATCTTATCTCTTCGACTTCGGAGAACGCGTTGGGCACAGGGATAGGTCTGAGGCCGCCAAATTCTGGAGAGCTTGCTCCGGGAATATTAAGTCCCAGACGCAGTGCTGAGTTCTGTATAGTCTGCGCACCTTCCACCCCGAGTTCGAGTGACTGAGCCGCTGCGACCGGCCAGGTGTAAGAACTACGGGCGATGCGCTCCTGATATTTACTAGACGTATCGAGGAAGAGATCCTTGGTCTCTGCGCCGCCCAAGATTGTGGACACGAAGCTCTCACGAGTGGTGGTACGATCCCGTTCATTGATGATGAATAGGAATTTGTATTTACCGCCGTTGTCGAAGTTGTGTTCATAGTCGCCGCCGAGCTCCCAATTATCATCAGTAGACGGAAGCTCCTCACGTTCATAGGTAATCGGGGCGTTCGGCAATTGATAATTAGTGATCGTCCGTGACAGGCTGGCCGGTGGGTTGCTCTCGCTATACAGAAAGTTGAATGCGATGCGGTCGGTAGCAGAGGGCTGATACACAACGTTCGAATTTATTCTATAGGTGGTCTGGTCGCGTACTCGATCAAAGTCGCGGGTATCATTCAGCGAATTGTCTGCGAGAAAGCTCACCTCTCTGGTTTCTAGATATTCGTAGTTACTCGCTACGTCTGCACTGAGCAGATAGCTGAGGGAACCGGCCTGCGCACTGTATGAAAAAGTACCATTGGGCTCGACAGTTCCATCGTGAAAGTGGGTGAACCCAAGCTCGCCTGACACGCTGGAACTACTCTGTGATTCGAACAGTACTATGTTTACCAGTTGCCCGCTGTTACGCACATCGAGCTCGCCAGAGCTGCCGCGAATGATTTCGATATAATCAACTTGTTCGGCTGCGATACGATCGAGTTGGCTGCTTTCCTCGTTAGCCTTACCTGCAAGGCGCTTGCCATTGATCAGGATCTGGCTCGATTCTCCTAGCCCTCGCTTATTACCGCTACCGAAACTAGGGACCTGATTACCTTCCAGGGCAAGGCCTATACCTGGAATGCGGCTGAGCATATCGTTAACAGAGACCACTCCGTACTGGGCGAAGTAGGAGGCGGGATAGGTGACGGTCGCGTCATCTTCCGATTCGTTCTGCGCGTAGAGCGGATTTGATAGGGCGATGAGAATTACGACTGTGCCCAGCGCCAGGCACTTGCCAATGCTCATCCTGGCGGGGGTGATAGCTGTGTGATCAGAATAAGTGCTAGCCTTGGTATTCATGGAATTTGCTTATTAATGTTATTGTCGCTGGCTGGTTTCTGCCGCAACCTGGCGTGCTTTTTTTCTTGTACTGCATTTCTATTTTTCAGTTTGGCATTTCCAGCAGAAGTCGAAGCTACCATCGTTCTCCTCTGCACATTTCGAACAATGCCAGGGCGGCGTTGGCGGCGGATTCGTGAGTTGTTCCTCGATGATCGTAGCGGCTCTATCGAAATCCTGATCGTTAGTAATCCATAACTCTATGAAGGTATTCTCGATACCGTGGCGGGCTCCATTTGGAATCGTGTTTTCATTCTTAACAAAGGATTCGATGTCGTTTAGCGCAAGGATATTCTTCGCAGAATGTACTACAGCGATGTTGTCATGGGTGTATACATGCTTCATTGCTGCTATGCCCTATGCCCTATGCATTGCGCTTAATATCTCTGAGACTAAGAATCAATCTAATGCGTGGCGATATCCAACGCAAGAAAGAAGTCCGTTTAATCCTTTTTAATCAAGGTTTTCTGGTCCTCCTATAGTTTTATCCCGCTGAGAGGAGAAATGCTCTGGGTGCAGTTTTATTGGGAATAGCGTCTGGTAAGTAGACTCGGGATTAAGAGGCAACATGGGCTGCGATATTCTCGACCTGAATATCCCAGCCACCCGTATTCGTGCGCAGTGCCTCAAGTCGGCGTTTCTCATCGGGTATTGCGCTGAAACCCGATTCGATAATCTGCAGGCGCGTACCACCGTGAATAGGTTGAAGCTTGAATTCGACCAGCGTTTCTATGCCGCCCAGAGGCGCGTTACCACTCGCGTCAGCCACCGGACACCAGGTGTAGGCGAAGAGCTTGTTAGTGTCCATGGTCTTGATCATTGCCTCGAGCCGCATGTGTTCGTAGCCGGGATAGGTAATATTGCCTTCTGTTTTCTCATTCACGACAAACGGCCTCTCTAAGGCGACACGAAACCACTCGCCGAACTCTCTGTGGTCGGTTAGAGCCTGCCATACGCGTTCGATTGGGGCGTTGAGGTCTACATTTTTTTCTATTTTGTCTTCTATAGCGGTATCCCTGAAGTAATTTTACGAGCATTGATTCGTTGACTTCCCACTTCTGATCATAATGCGTAGTCTAATGCTTGCTCGTTAGTTTGCGATAAACCATTCATGCAGAATGGGTATCTATTCTGATTCTAGTGTCTTGCTGGTGCTGTAAGAAATAGAATTCTTATGCATCTGAAATCATAGAGGCGCGTGAGTTACCGGCCGCCTTGTCGTCAATCTGTTGCTGGCGTCGTCGCTCTCCTCGCAGTCGCAGTTCTTCGGCGTTACTGTCATCGACTGCAGCATAGTCTGCTCGCCAGAGGTCATCTTTCCAGTGGAAGGGACTGCGTTCGATGCTGCCCCCCTTGTCTGCTTTTTCGAGCATCTGTAAGCCGAGGCGCATTATCTCCAGTTGCATCTGCGCGTCAAAAGGAACGCCGCAGGGATTGCCCAGGGGAAAGTCATTGTGCAGGTATCGAGGCGCGCCACAGTGTTCGACGATATCCATCGCAGATCCAATGACCACAGTTAAAATTCCATTGCTTTCCAGATAGCGGGCTAACAGACACACGGTCTGATGGCAGACTGGTCACAACGGGACTAGCACTACTGCGTCAACCTTGTCCTGACGACAGCGCGCTAGAATATCCGGGGCATCTTTCTCCAGAGTATTACGTTGACTGTATTCTGTTGGTATTGAGTGGTAACGCTCGGCGAGCTGCGCTATTAAGCCTTCCTCGGCGCAGCGACCTAGCTGCTGCAGGGGCAGGAATGAGGCAACATCGTCTGTGTGTGTCATGGTCTTGTGCCAGGAAAGTTCCGCAGTATACATTGCGCTCGGAATTGGCTGGCTGGAACAGGAGTAGACCTGACGGTTAGCGCGTCCGGCCTCAGTGTCTGGCATGGCGGTAGTGACTACGGCTACATTGCATTCGCTTAGAGGTTTTGTGGGGGCACAAAATGGCACGTCGTCATGCTGTGCCCACTGGTAGTCATTGGTATAGCCCTGCGCGCGGTAGAAGTTCCGCGTCCTCTCCATGTAGGGCACATCGTTGTCGTTCATGGGAATTCCTCGTTTTCAGAATCACTACCGCTATGAAACGCGCTTGTCTTAGTGAAGTCAACTATTGCCATGATAGGCTAGAGGCCAAGATAAAAAACTTTCGCCAATAGCACAGAAGATGCTTGGGTGAACACCGTCGAAACAACAAGACAGAGGCAGGCAGAATGACGATCAGCACGGTACAGACTTTACTAAGAACGCGTATCATTTCATTATTGCTGCTTGCTTCAATATCAGGACAGTTATGGGCACAACAAGGAGATACAGACGTGAGTACCGAGTCACCAGTAGCAGGAGTTAGCTTTCGTTTCATCGAGTCTAACGGTATACGCATGCGTATCGCCGAGGCGGGTAGTGGCCCGCTAGTGCTCTTGGCCCACGGCTGGCCTGAATCCTGGTATTCCTGGAGGCATCAGATAACGATGCTCGCCGATGCGGGTTATCACGTCGTAGCGCCTGACATGCGCGGCTATGGTGAGACGGATAAACCGGCGAATGTCGAAGACTATGACATCGATCACCTGGCCGGCGACCTCGTCGGTATCATCGATGCGCTGGGCGAGGAGACTGCGATCCTGATCGCTCATGATTGGGGCTCCATAGTTGCCTGGAGCACAGTGCTATTAAACCCGACTCGTTTCACCGCCTTGGTCGCTATGAGCGTGCCCTATGGCGGTCGTGTGCAACAGTCTCCTATGGATAGTTGGCGGCAGGCGTACGGTGAAAACTTTTTCTACATTCTCTACCACAATGAACCGGGCGGCGTAGCCGAGGCGGAATACGATGCCGATCCCCGTGGTTTGATTAGCCGGCTCTACCTGTCTCCCGACTCGCCCAGAGAGCCCGCAACGATAAGCGATCCGCTTAGTTCTGCGGGGGGTTGGATCGGCCGTCTGGGGGCACCCAAAGGCTTGCCCGATTGGCTGGCTGAGGAGGATCTCGATTACGTCGTCGCGCAATTTGAAAGCGCAGGCTTTCGCGGGGGCATAAACTACTATCGAAACTTCCATCGGAATTGGGAAATCACCGAACAACTAGACGGCTCAATGATTGAAATACCGGTGCTGTTTATTGCAGGTTCGCGAGACTCCGTGATAGCAGGGGCAGACGAGGAACGACTTCGCGCTACGATCTCCAGGGCGACCGAGGATCTGCGCGGGGTGGTGCTGATTCCCGAGATAGGGCACTGGGTACAGCAGGAGGCCCCTGCAGAAACGAACGCCGCAATCATGCAGTTTCTCGACGCGCTCTAATAACTAGCGAGCCGAGAGGGTGGTTTTTGACAGTGGAAAGCGCCTAGCGAGTTCTCAGCGGTAGAAGCAGGTCACTGCCCATAGGCCTCTGTACATCGAAGGCTTTCAGCGTTATGGCGACGAAGCTGTAGTAGCCTATTAGGCCTGTTAGATCCGTCACGCCCTCATTGCCGAATATCTCTATAGCACTGGCAAAGGTTTCAGAGCTAACCTTGTCCTCACTGATGACCTCTCGAGCAAACTGCACGATAACCTGCTCGGTTCTACCGAAGCCTTGTATCTCCTCGTTACCCTCTATCGGCCTCCTGAAACGCACGATATCGATAATGTCCTGTTCCAGGCCTGCGGCTCTGGCTAGGGGTTCGTGGGCTGTGTATTCATACTGATTATTTATCTCCCGGGCCGTAGAGATAATGGCCAGTTCTGTCAGGCGCTGGTCGCGATTCGATTCATACCGCACACGCTGGCGCACATCGAACATCGCCTGCGCTAAAGCCGGGCTATTCATCCAGACGCCTATAGGCCCGCGCAATCCGGTTTCATAGCCTGTACCCGGGCTGACATAGGTATCGAAGGCCGCTCTGCCAGCGGCATCCAGGTCTTCTCTCTGTACCTGTGGCAATCTTGCGAGTGAACCCATGTGGATGTCATCGGGAAAGTCTTCCGCAGTCAGCGCTCCGGGTAGGGTGAATCCGGCTTCGGCGCCATGGGTGACGGTGGGGCTTAGGCCGGGTAGCCCAATGGCCAGATAGAGAATTGCCAGTACTAGTGATTTCGGTGATTTGGACGTCATAAGCTGTGGCCTTGGTTGTCAGTGTGTCTAAGAAAGTGATACAAGAGGATAGCCTATGGGGGTGGTTTTCGGCGATAGTAGATGGTATTTATTCTGCACAGTTTCTGCATATGTCTACTCTCGTGTTATCGGATTCTAAGGAGCATCGTTGGGCCAAAACCGCTTTCATTAGTGGAGCGGCTCTATTAGGCTCAATTAACCGTTCGAAGGATTATTCCGCACCCAGCCACCTCATTGGATATAAAGTTTATGCCGTTAAAGTTTGCCCGTCACCTCGCTAATCGCATTTCCCACCATTGTTTATTTTGGGGTCGTTCCAGGCTGTGGGCCTTCTTTGCTTGCCTGCTCGTAGTCACCGCTTCAATTCAGCCTGGCATGGCAGCCGATACAGCGCTCAAGAGTGATATCGATAACCACTATGACGAGCATCTGTCCGAGCTATTCCTCTGGTTTCATCAGAACCCGGAGCTAGGTTTTCTGGAGCATCAGACTGCCGCGCGACTAGCGAGTGAGTTGCGTGCTCTGGGTATAGACGTTACCGAAGGCGTTGGCGGTACTGGCTTGGTTGGCATAATTGAGAATGGCGCGGGACCGCTGGTACTGGTGCGTGCCGATATGGACGGTTTGCCAATTTTGGAAGAGAGTGGGCTCAGCTATGCCTCGCGCAATAGGCAGACAAATTTCGATGGTGAAGATGTCCCCGTAATGCATGCCTGTGGCCATGACATGCATATGACTGCTCTGGTGGGTACGGCAAAGATGTTGATGGATAACCGCGATAGCTGGAGCGGCAGCGTAATGCTAGTCGGTCAGCCCGCCGAAGAAATAATCAATGGTGCGAAGGCGATGTTAGAGGACGGTCTCTATCAGCGTTTTGGGGTGCCGGACTATGCGATCGGTCTGCATGTAAGTTCGGGGGCGCCCAGTGGTCTTGTCACCGTGCGCGAGGGGATAGTGCAGTCCAGTTCAGATAGCGTGGATATAAAGGTCAGGGGCATCGGTGGCCATGGCGCCTATCCTCATCAGACTATCGACCCCATCTATGTGTCATCACAATTGGTAATTGCACTGCAGGGCATCATCAGTCGTCAGATAAATCCGCTATCCCCGGCAGTGATTACCGTGGGTTCGTTTCAGGGTGGTAGTAAGCACAATATTATATCCAATGAAGTGGATCTGCAGTTAACCGTGCGCACCGATTCGGAGAAAACCAGAGATGAAGTGCTAGGCAGAATTCGTGAAACAGCAGCAAGTATTGGCAGGCTCAATGGCTTGCCCGATGAATTGTTGCCGATAGTCAGAATGGGTTTTGAAAGCACGCCAACGAATATTAATAATAGCGATGCGGTGCGAAAAGTGCTTCCGGTCTGGAAGGAGCAGTTTGGATACGATTCTCTATTAACTTCTCAGCGACCCGGTATGGGCGCTGAAGATTTTGCCTATTTCACCCAGACTGAGCATAAGGTACCGGGAGTCTTCTTTTCCGTCGGCGGCACACCTCCTCAGCTGATGCGCGAAATAGCCGCCGGAAGGACTAATGCTCCGCCACATCACTCTGCTACTTTTCGCATAGATCCTAATTCTGTTAAGGCGGGAGTAGAGGCGATGTATACCGCTGCAGTAGAGTTGCTTAACAACCCTTGAAGGCAAATGATCTATAAGAGAATGCAGTAGATACTCGGGTAGCATTTAATAGAGGAACAATAATGAAACCAATAATTCTCAAATCAAATCTGTCTACTATCGTTGGCATGCTGGCTTCGCTTTCCATTTCATCGCTTGCATTTGCCGCAGATGCCCCTGCATCGAGTACGTTTACAGCGCTTCAATTCGAAAGAGGTGAGGCCCTCTATAAGCAGCAGTGTGCAACCTGTCATGGGGCAGAGCTCGATAGTGCTGCGGCACCGGAGTTAATAGGTGTGACCTTCCGCAAGAGCTGGTCTAGGTTAGGTGCTAACGTCGGCGAGCTTTTTAATCGTATCAGCACAACCATGCCCCCCAGTGACCCCGGCAGCCTCAGTGAATCTCAGAGTCTGGATGTTCTTGCCTATGTATTGGGGCGCAATAATGTACTTGAGGGAACCGAAGCTCTCAAGAATGACTACAATTATCTTAGTGCCATACCTCTTTCTCGGGGTGATGAGGTGCTAGACAGTGCTGCAACTTTCATCGAAGGAATCTACGGCACCGAGCCCAGTGGCACAGGACCCTCGTTTCAAGAGTTGTTGACGGCCTCGACAAACTCGAAAGATTGGCTCTATCACAATCAAAATTATCAGGGCACACGCTATTCCGAATTGCTAGAAATCGACACAGGCAATGCCGCCGATCTGGAGCAGGTTTGCGCCTACCAGTTAAATACCAACGCGACCATGCAGACAGGACCTATCGTCTACAGGGGCGTGATGTATGTGACCAATGCAACCCATACTGCGGCGATAAACGCGGCCACCTGCCAAAGGATCTGGAGCTACGATTGGGAGCCGAAAGATAGAATGGTGTGGGGCAATAATCGAGGTGTCGCTATCCGGGATGGCTATGTGATCAGGGGGACGGCCGATGGCTATCTGTTGGCTCTGGATTCGGCCAATGGCAATCTACTCTGGGCGCGGCAGGTTGCCGATCCCTGGCTGGGCGAAACTTTCACTATGCCGCCCATGATCTATGAGGACATGATACTTATCGGTCCCGGAAGTGAAAATGCGATATCCGGCTGGGTAGGGGCATTCTCGATAAGCGATGGCGAGCTAATGTGGAAATTTCTGACGGTGCC
>CAJQHM010000023.1 GCA_905478195.1 uncultured Pseudomonadales bacterium | reverse complement strand
GCAGTGTATAGACCATACATGAGCATCGGAAGTCCTAAGACAACGAAGCCAGGGAGGCTCAAGACCGCCCCAACGGTCGATTTTTACATCATGCCGGGCATTCCGCCCATCCCACCCATATCAGGCATACCACCGCCCATACCACCGCCAGCACCTTCCTGCGGCAATTCAGTAACCATTGCCTCGGTAGTAATCATCAAGCCAGCCACAGATCCCGCTGCCTGAATCGCAGTACGAGTCACTTTCGCTGGATCGAGAATTCCCATCTCGATCATGTCGCCATACTCACCAGTTGCAGCATTGAAGCCAAAGTTTCCTTTGCCTGCCTTAACTTTATCCAATACAACGGAGGCTTCCTCACCTGCGTTCGATACGATCTGACGAAGAGGTGAAGTCACAGCTTTCAATAATAAGCCGATTCCCACGTTTTGATCTTCATTGTCACCCTTCAGTCCTTCAACCTTCTGCAGAGCTCGAACCAGAGCAACACCACCACCAGGGACAACGCCCTCTTCCACGGCGGCTCGAGTTGAATGCAACGCGTCTTCTACGCGAGCCTTCTTCTCTTTCATTTCCATTTCTGTGCTTGCGCCAACCTTGATTACCGCTACACCACCAGCCAATTTAGCGACACGCTCTTGCAGCTTCTCGCGATCATAATCCGAAGAAGTCTCTTCGATCTGGGCACGGACCTGAGAGACACGTCCCTGAATCGCTTTCGCATCGCCAGCACCGTCGATGATGGTAGTGTTTTCCTTGCTGATCTGAACACGTTTGGCAGAGCCAAGATCGTCGATAGTAGCGCCTTCAAGACTGAGGCCTACTTCTTCAGAAATAACAGTACCACCGGTTAGGATGGCGATGTCTTCCAGCATGGATTTTCTGCGATCGCCAAAACCTGGAGCCTTAACGGCTGCAACTTTTACGATACCGCGCATATTGTTCACAACCAGAGTTGCCAGCGCCTCGCCTTCAACATCTTCTGCGATAACCAGCAGTGGACGTCCAGCCTTCGCTACACCTTCGAGAAGGCCTAGCATGTCACGAATATTTGAAATCTTCTTATCTACTAAAAGAATAAGTGGATTCTCAAGATCGGCACTCATGCTGTCTTGATTGTTGATGAAATAGGCTGACAGGTAACCGCGATCAAACTGCATACCTTCAACGACGTCTAGCTCGTTCTCGAGTCCAGAACCATCTTCAACGGTGATGACGCCTTCCTTACCAACCTTGTCCATTGCCTCGGCAATAATCTGACCAACCTGCTCATCAGAGTTTGCAGAGATTGTACCTACCTGGGCAATAGCTTTAGAATCTGCGCAAGGCTTGGCGAGTTTACCTACCTGCTCCACAAGAGCGACAACTGCTTTATCGATGCCACGCTTTAGGTCCATTGGGTTCATGCCCGCCGCGACAGACTTAAGGCCTTCGTTTAAAATAGATTGCGCAAGCACTGTGGCAGTAGTAGTTCCGTCACCGGCAACGTCAGAAGTCTGCGAAGCAACTTCCTTCACCATCTGCGCGCCCATATTTTCAAACTTATCTTCAAGTTCAATTTCTTTCGCAACGGAAACACCGTCTTTGGTTACAGTGGGAGCACCGAAGGACTTGTCCAGAACTACGTTTCGTCCTTTGGGCCCTAGTGTTACTTTCACTGCATCAGCAAGGACATTTACGCCCTTTAAAAGTTTTTGGCGAGCTGCATCACCGAATAGTACGTCTTTAGCCATGTTAAAAAATTCCTGTCTTGTCTATTTGATTGTAGGAAACGAAACGGGTTATCTACTACTTTTCGATAACGCCAAATATTTCGCTTTCATTCAAAATCAGCAGTTCTTCATCGCCAATTTTCACGGTATTACTGGAATACTTCCCAAAAACTACGGTATCGCCAACGTTTAAATCTACTGGCTGAGTTTCTCCGTTTTCCTGACGCTTGCCAGGACCAACTGCGATAACTTCACCCTGTGCTGGCTTTTCTGTAGCAGAACCTGGAAGCACAATGCCCCCTGCGCTAGTTGTTTCTTCTTCCATGCGTTTAACGACAACGCGATCTTGTAAAGGCCGGATCTTCATTATTCATCTCTCCCAAATCAAACGATTTGATTAACAGAACTGAAAGCAATCACCTCAGCCCCGGTGGCTGACGCGATCATCCTCAAAGTACCAATCTGTAGCCTGGGCCTCTATATTCAGGCGACCCACGCAAATTAGTTGATGACACATAAATGGGGATAGTCGTAGGAAATTCAATGCTTTCAAGGCATTTACTACGGCTTTTTTCGCTACAACAGGGGCAGGGTTCTTATCTTATTGTTTTTATTAGTCTTTTTCTTCGCTATCTGGCTGAGAATATCGCTCAGAATCCCCCAATGATCTCGACTCCTCGGAGTAGTCACCCTCGAAGACATTAGATCCGCCGCTTCGCCCCTGCTGGGCGCCGCCATGGCTGCGATAGCTAAAATGGGCTCCCGAGCCAGACCCGCCCATAGCCTTAACCATGCCGGATCGAACCACCGACCGCGCAATAGGCCTGCGCAGCGGGCCGGTAAGGAAGACAAAGCCAATGGTATCGGTAATAAATCCAGGCGTTAACAAGAGCGCACCTGCAGCTGCGAGCAACATCCCCTCTACGATTTCCTGCGCAGGCAACTGCCCCGATTGCAGCCGTTGATTCGCTCGGGTCAACGTTGCCAAGCCCTGTCGCTTGAGAATCTGTACGCCAATAACCGCGGTTGCCACCACCAGGCCTAGCGTCGATAGCGAGCCAATTCGATCGCTGACTTCAAATAACAGCATCATCTCGGCTAATGGCACCAGGATAAAAAAGATGAAAAGAAAACGCACAGCGACCCTCGGTTAAATTTATAATGCCACTACTCTACCACGATAGCGGATAAGCCAACTATTTGTAATGGAAGACTCAGCACTTAACAACAAAGAGAAGATCTGGCAAATCGTGTATCAAATACCCCGAGGTAAAGTCTCCAGTTATGGACAAGTGGCAAGGCTAGCTGGCCTGCCCGGCTATGCGAGATACGTGGGGAATGTGATGAAGAATCTTCCCGAAGACACGAAACTACCCTGGCATCGCGTCGCAAATTCCCAGGGAAAGCTTTCTTTCCACCAAGAAAGCCGTGAATATCAAACGCAGAAGACGCGGCTCGAAGCCGAGGGCGTCGTGTTTGTAAACGGCAGGTTTTCGCTTAAGAAATTTGGCTGGGATCAGGATGCAGTTTGAGCATCTTGTTCAATTCGGTAGGGTTCCATCAGTTTACCCACCCACAACAGCAAGCAAAGGCCGGGGATAACCATGACTGTCGTTAGCACAAAGAAGAAGGCCCAATCACCATTGAGAAAATCGACGAGCGCGCCACTTCCCGCTGCCAGGGTAGTTCTACCTAAATTAGAAATAGAAACCATTAGGGCGTACTGTGTTCCGGTATAAGTGCGGCTAGTAAAGTAGGACACGAATGAAACGAAGGCAACAGTCGAGAACGCCACGAAGAAATTATCGATCAGCAGGGTAAGCATAAACAAGTTTATGTTTGGCCCGACTATCGCTAGCAATGCGTACAATAAATTAGCAGCCGCCATCGCCACACCTGCTATGAATAGCCCTCTGATTACGCCGAACCGCGTATTGACCATCGCCGCTATAATTGAGAAAGCAGCCGTTACCAGACCGCCAAAAAATTTCTGATAGAAACTAATCTGATCGGTGGTGAACCCTACTTCAACATAAAAGACCAAAGACATACGGCCCACCATAGCCTCGCCAAGCTTGAATACCAGAAGGAATAGCAGAACGGAGAAAGCCAGGCGGATCCCGCAGCGATCGAAAAATTCCTTAAAGGGCCCGACGAAATATTCCGTAAACCAGGCTTTGATAGTATGAGTAGATTTGTCCCCGGCAGACTGCGGTATCAAATCTGCCTCTTCGATCACCGGCTCCGGAGATGCAATTACCAGGGCAATAATAAGCCCGTATAACAATATCAGATAGCGATACACCGAAGGCCATTCCAGGCCTATGGTCTCGCCGCCCAAGGCTAATGCCAATGCTCCACCGACAAAGCCATAACCAGCCCACCATCCACTAGTTGCCATCGCCGCGGCATAGGGCATTTTGACGTCCATCTCATCTCGGGAGAAGATCGTAATGCGATAGGCATCGACGGCGATATCCAGGGTGGCACCGAAGGCTGCGATAGCTATGGCAATTAAAGTTACGTAAAGCAGATTCTCTCTAGGGTCGCCCAGGCTGATCGCAAACAGAAGACAGGCTATAGCCAACTGACAGAGCAGAATCCAGGAACGGCGCTGACCAAATAGGCGATAGAGCACGGGCAGTTTTATGCGGTCGACAAACGGGGCCCACATCCAATTAATAGCGTAGACAGTTCCAATCGCACCGATAAAGCCTATGGTGGACCTAGAGAAACCCGTTTCCTGCAGCCATAGTGTTAGGACAGAGCCGGTGAGCACATAGGGAAAGCCACTGCAGAAGCCAAACAATAATATGGTCAGATAACGCTTGTCGTTCAGCGCTCCGATAGATTCCATGAATGTAAGGTGTTGTGACAAATGAAAGCCCTAGATCGCATCACTGCACGGGATAGTCGCAAACTATCCAGCAGCGAATTAGTCGCGAAAATTCTCGTACTGTAGTGGAACGCCGAAGCTACTCTCTTTGAGCAACGCGATTACCTGCTGGAGATCATCCCGCTTCTTGCCAGTCACGCGCAGTTTTTCACCTTGAATGGCAGTTTGAACTTTTAGCTTAGCTTCTTTTATCGCCTTAACAATCTTACGAGCTATCTCTGACTCGATGCCCTGTTGCACCACAACAATCATACTCGCCTTCTTACCCACCAGCTGCACATCACCTTCTTTAAGGCTTTTAATATCGATGCCACGCTTAACCATCTTGCCGCGTAACATCTCAAGCATCTGCTGAATCTGAAAATCCGATTCTGCGCTCACAGAAATATCTGAATCATTGGTCAATTCAAACGAGGCATCGATACCCTTAAAGTCGAAACGTGTGCCGACTTCTCGGTTTGACTGATCGAGAGCATTATTGACTTCATGCATATCTACTTCTGAAACTATATCGAACGAAGGCATCGCTTCATCAACTCCTGTCTATCCCGTGATAGAGCATCGCATTTTTGGAACCCGCTTTTACTTAAAGTTGCAGGATTTGAGAGCAGTTTATCATTAATAGTGAATGCAACACATTAAATGATAAGATCGACCAAGTCGGGAGAATGCTGAATTCTGCCGACTTGCGCTCAACGATTACTCGCTAGACAAACTGATTACTGGATACTTCTTTTGATCTTTAACAAGCAGATACTGCTGCTGACATCGTTACTTATTTTCGCTGCGGCAAGCATCCTGTTCTCTCTGCTTAGCGGTAGCGTCGATATCACTCTGGCAGAGATAGCCGGCAGCATTCTCTCATCTGAGTCAAATCTCAATTCGCAAGTGCTTCAAGAAATACGCATCCCACGAACCCTGGCAGCATTCGTGACGGGCGGCTTGCTGGCGCTCTCCGGTGCGATAATGCAGGTCTTACTGCGCAATCCACTTGCCGACCCCTATATCTTGGGCATTTCCGGTGGTGCCGCAGTTGGCGCCCTCTCGGCGATACTGCTGGGGGCGAGTGGATTCTGGCTCTCTAACGCTGCTTTCGCGGGCGCACTATTGTCGATATTTCTAGTCTTCGGCATTGCCAATCAGTTTGGCGATTGGTCGGTAACCAGACTACTGCTCACCGGTGTGGTCGTTTCCGCCGGATGGGGTGCGGTGATTAATATTCTGCTTACCACAAGCTCTACCAATAACGTGCAGAGTATGCTTTTCTGGCTGATGGGAGACTTGAGCCAGAGTCGAGTCAATCTCGCTCACTACCTCTTGCTTATAGTCGGACTGGCAGGAGGCTTACTGCTGAGTCGATCCTTGAATGTCCTTATCCGGGGCGAGTTGCTCGCCGTGAGTCTGGGAGTCAACGTACAAGCACTGCGACTCCTGCTCTTCTTCTCAGCCTCTGTCTTTACTGCAACAGCAGTGACGATTGCCGGTTCCGTGGGCTTTGTCGGCCTCATAATCCCCCATATGCTGCGCTTACTGGGGGCTCGAGACCATCGGTTGCTGATCCCTTCCTGCATACTGCTAGGAGGAAGTTTTCTAGTAATAGCAGACAGCCTGGCCAGAACCATAGTGGCTCCACAGCAACTCCCCGTGGGAGTGGTGACAGCCGTTATCGGGGTGCCTGCTTTTATCTTAATCTTAAGATCCACTATCCGGAAATAGCATGGCTACCTTACAGATTTCATCCCTAACTCTAGAAGTGGCAAACAGAACCCTCTGCCGTGATCTGAACGTACAGATCCAACCGAACGAGAGCTGGTGTCTTCTTGGAAGAAACGGAGCCGGTAAAACAACCCTGCTACATAGCCTCATCAAACAAAGGGTCATAGACGAGGGAAGCGTTCTTTTAGATGGGAAAAATATTGCCGACCTGAAACAGAGAGAGCTCGCTCGAAAGATTGGCATCCTGTTTCAGCAGGGAATCGAGGCGCTACCTGCAACGGTATTCGAGACAGTCATGCTTGGCAGGCACCCTCACCTACAGTCATTGCTGCTAGATAATGAGAAGGATATAGAGATAGCCGAACAGGCTCTGGCCATCTTCGAGCTAGGCTCATTAAAGGAGCGCCCCGTTGACACTCTCTCTGGCGGCGAACTGCAGAGACTCGCCCTGGCCTTACTGCTGGCCCAAACACCAGAGATCTTCTTGCTGGACGAGCCCAGCAATCACCTTGACGTCGCTTTCCAGATAAAATTACTGACAGTGCTAACAGACAAAGTACGCGAGGCGTCGGCGAGCTTGATTATGGCTACCCATGATATCAACCTCGCCTCCAGGTTCTGTGACAATATAATTTTATTGTTAGAAGGAGGAGAAGCACTGGTTGGAAAATGCAGCGATGTGCTAACAGAGGAAAATTTGAGCAAGGCATACGGCTGCCCAATCCAATCTGTATACAGTGGCGAGCATCGCCTTTTCTATCCGGCCTAACTACTAACTGCCTAGCTATCGACCCCCTAAATTCTAAAGTGCCAGATGTCTCACATCAGAAAGTAGCTTGCCTAGATAGGTAGCGAACAAGCCGCCATCGACACCATTCACTGCCTTGTGATCATAGGACAGCGTGATTGGCAGCACCTTTCTGGGAACAAACTCTGCGCCTATATAGACCGGCTTTATGTCCGTTTTGCCCACGCCGAGAATGGCCACTTCGGGCGCATTGACGATAGGAATAAACCCGGTACCACCGATAGCACCCAAGCTGGAAATGGTAAAGCAGGCGCCCTGCATCTCTTCCGGCTTCAGCTTTCTATTCTTCGCCTTATTGGACAGTTCGATAACCTCTTCCGCCAATTGCCAAATCGTCTTCTGATCAACATTTCTGATGACGGGAACAACAAGCCCCGCCTCCGTCGCAACCGCCATACCGATGTGCACGTACTTCTTCTGGATAACAAATTCACCGGAAGAGTGCACAGATACGTTGAATTGTGGATATTCCACCAATGCCCTAGCACAGGCTTTCAGCAAGAACGGCAGGAATGTTAACTTCACGCCTCGACGCTCTGCCTCACCCTTCAGATCGGCTCTGAACTCCTCGAGATCGGTTACATCAATTTCATTAAACTGAGCTACATGGGGAACCGAGTTCCAGTTACGCTGCATATTCACCGCCGTAAGCTTGTGTAGCTTACTGCGCGGAACTTGTTCTATATCACCAAACTGGCTGAAGTCGATATCCGGAACCGCAGAAATGGCTGGACCTTGAACCGCCGGCGCATTAATCTTGCTCTTAACAAATTTTTGTACATCTTCTTTGATAATTCTGGACTTCGCGCCGCTGCCCACAACCTGCGTAAGATCGACGCCTAGCTCTCTGGCTAGCTTCCTAACTGCCGGGCCCGCATAAAACTTCTTATCCGTTTTTTGTGCCGGCGATGATGGGCTCTCAGCAGCTTGAGGGACAGGCTTAACCTCAGGCGCCGGCTGTTGCGCTGCCGGCTTACTATCGACCGCCTCCATAGCATCGGGTTTCGCCGGCTCCTGCGTCGCCGCCGGTGCTTGCGCCATAATCTTTGCTATTGCAGAACCGGTTTTAACCTTATCGCCAACCGCGACTAACAGTGATTCTATAACACCAGCATAGGGTGCCGGCACATCCATCGCTGCCTTATCTGACTCGAGCGTGATCAATACATCATCGGCTTCGACAGAATCCTTTTCCTTAATATGTATTTCGATTATCTCAACCTCATCATCGGTGCCCAGGTCTGGCACTTCGATGGATTGGATACTCGGACTTGCAGCAGGAGCCGCCTCTGACTTGGTCTCAGCCGCGGGTGCCGACTCTTCGGCAACGGCCTCTTCGATTGCAGCGGGTTCTTCAGCAGGTGCAGATTCTGCGGGTTCCTGATTGCCGACATCTTCTACTTCGAGGGAAAGCATTTCACTACCAGTACTTACCTGGTCACCCAGGTTTACCGAAATACTTTTTACGACCCCAGCCATAGGCGCAGGAATTTCCATGGCGGCCTTATCGCTTTCCAAAACCAACAGCGAGTCGTTTTCCTCAACTGACTGCCCTACCGAGACTAGCAGCTCAATTACTTCTACTTCACTGGAGTCACCCAGATCTGGAACTTTTATATTCTCAATTGACACCGGCTACGGCTCCTGAATGTTATCAACAACTACTCTGATTCAATCACTGCGCGAGTGGGTTTGGTTTACCCTGATCTATCCCACTGCTCTTCATGTGGTCAGTAATCTGCTTCGCAGTAACCACGCCTATCTCTTTAAGCTCAGTCAACGCAGCTAGCACGATGAACTTGCAATCGACCTCAAAGAAGTGTCGAAGCTGCTCACGGCTGTCACTGCGCCCAAACCCGTCGGTCCCCAATACCCTGAATGTATCTGGAACGAATTCGCGAATCTGATCGGAATGCGCCTTCATATGATCGGTGGCACAGACTATAGGCCCCGTCTGCTTTGCCAGCACTTCAGTCACATACGGTATCTTCGCCTTCTTGCCAGGCTGCAGCATATTCTCGCGCGACACGGCGAGCGCCTCTTTACGCAATTCATTGAAGCTAGTTACGCTCCACACATCTACCGAGACGCCGTAGTCTGACCGCAGCACCTGCGCCGCTTTTCTGACTTCACGCAGGATTGTGCCGCTGCCTAGCAGACGCAACCTCTTATCCGATTTAGGTTTCGCTGTCTTATACGCTTTACTGCCAGCATCCTCTAGCAGATACATGCCCTTAATAATCCCTTCTTCGGAACCCTTGGGTAGTTCAGGCTGCTGGTAGTTCTCATTCATAGTTGTAATGTAATAAAAGACCGATTCCATCTCTTTGTACATTCTGCGCAAACCATCTTGCACGATAACGGCAAGTTCGTAGGCATAGGCTGGATCGTAGGAGACACAGTTCGGAATAGTTGAGGCCAAGATGTGACTGTGCCCATCTTGATGCTGCAGGCCCTCACCATTCAGGGTCGTGCGACCGGCCGTGGCACCGATCAAGAATCCACGCGCCTGAGAGTCTCCAGCAGCCCAACACAGATCACCCACTCGCTGAAATCCAAACATTGAGTAATAAATGTAAAACGGAATCAGAGGGTAGTTGCTAACGCTATAAGAGGTTGCCGCCGCAAGCCAGGCCGAGAAGGCGCCGGATTCGGTGATGCCTTCTTCCAACATCTGACCTTCCTTGTCTTCGCGGTAATACATTACCTGATTGGAGTCTTCGGGATCATATAACTGCCCGACGGAAGAATAGATCCCCATCTGACGGAACATCCCTTCCATGCCGAAGGTTCGCGCCTCATCTGGCACGATAGGCACTACGCGCTTGCCTACCTGCTTGTCACGGCTAAGCGCCGCCAACATCCGTACGAACGCCATGGTCGTCGATAGCTCTCTGTCGCCGCTGCTCTTAGTCTGGTTCTCAAATGCTTCCATGCCCGGAATTTCCAGCGGGAGGGTATCTATGCGCCGCTGCGGAACAGGCCCACCCAGCTCGCTGCGCATCTGCCGCATGTACGTCAGCTCCAGGCTGTCTTCCGGAGGCCTGTAGTAAGGGACCGACTCGAGATCTTTGTCCTTTATTGGTATGCCAAACCGGTTTCTAAATTTCTTCAAGCCTTCTATGTCTAGCTTCTTTACCGAGTGCGTATCGTTCTGCGCTTCTGCGGTATCACCAAAGGCATAGCCCTTGACCGTCTTGGCCAAAATAACCGTAGGCTTGCCATTATTTTGCACTGCCTCGGCATAGGCCGCATAGACCTTATACGGATCGTGTCCACCGCGGTTGAGCGCCATGATGTCGTCATCTGAAAGGTGTTCGACCATCTTCAAAAGTTCAGGGCTCTTACCGAAGAAATGCTCACGGGTGTAGGCTCCGCCACGGCTGACGTAGTTTTGATATTCACCATCGACTACTTCGTCCATGCGCGCCTGAAGTATGCCGTCTTTATCGGCGTGAAGCAGTGGATCCCAGTGGCGACCCCAAACGACTTTAATTACGTTCCAGCCTGCCCCACGAAATACACCTTCCAACTCCTGAATGATCTTGCCGTTACCACGCACCGGGCCATCCAGTCGCTGCAGGTTGCAGTTAATAACGAAAATTAGATTGTCCAGCTTCTCTCGACCCGCCTTGCTAATCGCACCCAATGACTCTGGCTCGTCAGTCTCGCCATCGCCGAGGAATGCCCATATCTTGCGATTGCTGTTGTCTACTAACTTGCGACTGGTGAGATACTTTAGAATATGCGCCTGATAAATAGCCTGTATAGGGCCTAGCCCCATGGATACTGTCGGGAACTGCCAATAATCTGGCATCAACCAGGGGTGGGGATAGGAAGAGAGGCCGTCTCCATTTACTTCCTGTCTGAATCTGTCCAGTTTGGCCTCATCCATGCGCCCTTCCAGATAGGAACGCGCATAAATGCCTGGTGATGAATGCCCCTGAAAATAGATCAGATCGCCTTCGTTCTCCTCACTTGGACCACGGAAGAAATAGTTAAAGCCCACATCGTAGAGGGTGGCAGCGGAAGAGAAAGTGGATATATGACCGCCAATGCCAGGGTCACGCTCGTTAGCGCGCATAACCATGGCCAGCGCATTCCAGCGAATGATGCCGCGAATCTCTCTTTCCATGAACATATCTCCCGGCATGCGGTCTTCGTTCATGGGAGATATTGTATTGCGGTAAGGCGTATTAACTGAGCCGGAGGAAGTGACTACACCCTCTAAGCTTGCTTGATCTGAAAGGCGATTTAACAGGTATTGAGCTCTATCGATGCCCTCTTCATCTACTACAGAGTGAAAAGCATCAAGCCATTCTCTGGTTTCTTCCGGGTTTCCATCATTTTGCTGAGTCATGATCTATAAATTCCGCATCCATCAAGAGCCTAGAAGACTCGACTAGTTTGTGTAAATAAATTACAAAGCAGGCGTAATTCTACCCCAATTGTGCCTGTTTTTCTATTTTGGAATGCATTAGATTGTAGTATTACTACATAAACCGCAGCACCTCCATATTCTTGCCAAATTCTCTATTCCCCCTTAATTATTAGCTAGTTGTGCAGAAATACAACCGCAATACAGCCCACCTTAATTCCTAAGTAGTCGTCCAAAGGCGAAAAAACTACATTTACAAGAGACTTACTCAAGTAATTAATTTAGTAATCTAGAGTAGTCTGCCATCTACAAGCCAACAATTGTGATTAGAGCAAGTACGCTCAGCCAGATCGCCTGACTACGCTCAAGCAATCCCAATATAGCCTGAATTTCTGCGGACTCTCTATCCGGCACGCCCCCTGCTTCCTGACCCTCATCATCATCGGTAAGCGTGTTCAATACCATTCCCGAGATCGCACAGCCCGCATAACCATAAAGCAAATCGGCGTTATTCGTCTCTTTGTTAAATTCCCAGAACGATTCTCGAACATTTTCGAAGCACTGCACAAAATTTCCCGCCAAGGAAAAAGTTAACGCTAATAGCCTAAGCGGTACCCATTCTAATAGTTGAATGAGAAAACTGATTAGATCGACCTGCCTCTGCTGAGGTTGCTCTGGATGGCTATCTCGCAATTGATAGGTGATATAAGAAAATAGAATACCCAGCGCACCGGTGCACATGTACCAAAAGAACATGACGAACATCTTTTCGAAGCTGCGATAGCTAAGCTGCTTGCTAAAATACTTACCGATGGCATACCTGTCGTCCTCGCCAGGCAGGCTCGATGCTTTAAACTCTTTTTGCAGAAATTCCAGACTCGATGCCATATCTGAGTTCTTCCCCTTCTCGAGAAAGTCCTTCGCTAACTGTCCGGGCTGGGTTCGATCGAAAGCCACCAGCAAGACCAATATATGCACAACCATGGTGACCAAGCCGAAGACACTATCTTCGGTAATAAACAAAATAATGGCGAGAGATAGCAATGGAACGCCATAGATAATAGCGAACGCGGCGAGCCAGCCCAGTGGCATCTTCTCATCGAGGCCCGATGACCAACCCTCGACGCGCCCCCTGAAGCGGAAGAACCAGCCATCATCAAACTTATCGAGGTCTTTCAACCAGAGATAGTTGACCATCAAACAAATCAGAATCACTAAAAATTTCATTCGAACCCTTCTCTCCATGTCTCGCGATGCATACGCCGAATTGCTCTCTGGCGGCTAACTCGCCAGGGATTGCCTGTATCGACCCCAATCGAAGTGAGGACCGGGATCAGTCTTTCTACCTGGTGCAATATCGCTGTGGCCCACAATCTTATCGGCGCTCATCGCCGGGTATGCAGCAAGAAGCAGTTTGGTTACCGCTGTTAGGCTGAGGTACTGACTTTCGGTAAAAGGCTCGAAATCAGTACCTTCCATCTCGATGCCTATCGAATAGTCGTTGCAGTTGCCCCTGCCACAGAATTCCGACTCACCCGCATGCCAGGCTCGATTGCTGAAGGGCACAAACTGGGTAATCGCTCCCTGGCGATCAATCAAGAGATGAGCCGACACCTGAAGGCCTGCTATCTCCCCATAGAAGGGATGGGCATTACAGTCGAGCTCGTTACAGAAAAACTGCCGAATTGCGAGGCTGCCAAACTCGCCAGGGGGGAGACTGATATTGTGAATGACTAACAACTCAATATCGGTGTTATCGGGCCGCGCATTCTGATTTGGCGACTCTATGATATCGGCACCGACCAGGATGTCGTTGGTGATAGAGAGTTCCATGGCAACGGCCTAGCAAACAAGTAAGTTAAGTTGCGCGCGGTTTACTTAAGCTACAAACACCGCGCAGGCAGCTGATATTACCACAGAATTCAGGCCTGTCTGATGGGGGATATTATGGGCTTGTTTAAATGACTGTAGTTCTAGGCCTTGCTTTCGAAGAAAGTAACGTTACTCGCCAGTGAATCCTTGGCACTGCGGCTCAGGCGAATCTCTCCTCGACAAATAGAGATGGCCAGACCCAAGCGGCTGCGCGTCAGTGCGATACGTCTATCCGTTGCCCCATGCATAGAATTTGTAACAACGAATACATTGTTTCCCGACTCGCTTCTGGTAACAACACAATCGTGAGGCCGGCCCTTGATCCACATCTGTACAGCGCAACCGGAGTGCATGAGATCGACCGATGACAGGCAATCCATCAGCTGAGCCTGTTCTTCATTCTGAGCATAATCATCGTTAACCGGCTCGCCGCTAATAAGCTGCGCAATCTCATTTAGATCATCAGCATTGAGTATACTCTCGCCGGAGGGGCTTAGCGTTGCCTCAGACTCAATAGGAATAATGAATTCGACCTCGACATCATTGCTATCAGGTTTTGCCCCAGACAATCTTGCGGAAAAATATTCTTTAAGAGAACTGACGAACTGCTCCGCATCAGTTGCGGACATACGCAAAAGGCGCAACCCCTGGCTTATCTTATCAAGTAGCAGAGACTCGTCGAACGGTGTCACCTGAGCCTTACCTGCCGTGCAAGCCACCAGTATATGCAGTACGTGCTCAGCCTCTTGCCACGCCAGACTCGATACACCCTTATTGAGGCCTATAAGCAAGAGCACCATGCGCCACTGCTCTTCTATCATTTGTATTACGAAGCCAGGTACGTCGCCGCTCAAGCGAACGCTCTGAACTATCTCTGCCACTGAAGATTCAACAGCCGAAGACTCGGGCTTGGGGAGGCTCAAAGCTGGTCGCTGCATTCGATTTTGTATTTCTCTGCGCCGTACAACTACTAGCGACTGGCATATGAAAGGAAGAGGATGAAGAGTGAAGCCTCTCGACAAATTGACTGCTATCGATGTTGTTTACAATACTAATGATGTCTAGAAATAGCTTCTCCATTTTCATCAGAAAATGCTGCTCGAACAATTTCATGAAGACTAATCGAATTTCAAGATCGACGTTGATCTTGCCCTGAGCCGCCACGAAACCTGAAAGCACAGACGCCACGAGCGTATTGCCATTTACTAGCTGGCTTCTCTTCTTTGGCTCAATTGCACAGTTGAGGCTTTCAATCTGCTTCACATAAGGCAAATAATACTTACCGGCCTTTCGGGCCATGGCATCCATCGCCAGGCCAGTCTCCATACTTTCGAATATAACTTGTGATTCCGCCTGCTTCGAGCGTAGCGCAAGACTGTCGAAATGTTCGTGACGCTGCTCTAGCGAACTTGAAACCGCATCGAGAAACGTTTCCTCGAACAGGACTTGTTTAGCCCGTATTTCCCGCATGGCTCCAAGGTAGTCGCTACCGCCAGCCAACTGCCCCTGCTTTCCAGCCCCAAAGATAAAGTCGTCAACCTCATCGAAGAAGCAGCCACTCAACTGATTCATTTGTTTACGCAGACGCTGGCGCAGTGCCCACCCGGCCTTTTCAATCAACGCAGAATCCGCTGATTGTAGTTTCGTCGCTTGATTTACCATTGAGACTATAGACATGTTTTCAGGGCTAACTACTTAGTGTTGTTACATTTTCTTTAATTTAGAAATTTCTTATATCACTGTGACACTCCATAAAGCATGACAGTGTTCACAGACCTGAGAATTTTTAGATAACTGTTTATTTTTCAGCTGCTTAGCTAAAAAGAATTGTTCGCAAAGCATGACCGGGGTCACAACTTTCTATTCCTGCCGGGATAAGACATAATCTTGAGAAATGTCCCCACCTCCCCTAGACAATGGCAATCAACCTGGCAAGCGCATTGGCCAGGGCATGCTCATCTTTAGTTTCGTACTCGCCCTAATCGGTCTAAGCTTCTTTTTTGAGGGCCAGCTACGGCGGCAGGCAAATCCAAACCAGAATCCACTGATGATGGAGTTGAGCACGGGTATCAAAGAAGTAGTACTGCTTCAGAATCGACAAGGGCATTATGTGGCTAGTGGAACCATTAATAATGTGCCAGTTCTCTTTCTATTAGACACGGGCGCAACAGATGTGGCCATTCCTGAGTCAATCGCCCTGGCAGCAGGCCTGCAACGTGGCAACGCCTCACGCGCATCTACTGCGAATGGCGTAGTTACGGTTTACTCGACAACAATTGATGAATTAATGCTGGGCAACATTGTCCTCGAGGGAGTTAACGCAAGCATTACTGCAAGTATGCTTGGCGATACGATACTGCTTGGCATGAGCGCATTACGCCAAATAGAATTTAGCCAACGAGGCGATGAACTGACGCTTCGACACTATCCGGAAAACTAAAACCTATGCCCTCTTCTCTTCCTACAGATATTTACGACGTTGTTAGCCTGTGCCTAGAAGAAGATGTCGGCACTGGCGACATTACGGCGCAGCTTATTCCAGAAGATAAAATTCTTTCAGCGACCATAATCAGCAGGGAATCCGGCGTCTTTTGCGGGCGCCCCTGGGCAGAACAGGTATTTCAGCAAGTCGATAGCTCGGTGCTACTAGATTGGATGATCGACGAGGGGGCCACGCTTTGCCCCAATCAGGAAATCGTTGCAATACACGGTTCGGCAAGAAGCATCTTAACGGCGGAACGAACGGCATTGAATTTTCTACAAACCCTTTCTGCCACCGCTACCCAGAGCCATCACTACGCCTCCCTCGTAAAGCACACCGCGACTAGACTTTTAGATACCAGGAAAACCCTTCCTGCCCTGCGCAGCGCACAGAAATACGCGGTTAGAATTGGCGGCTGTTTTAATCACCGCATGGGCCTGTATGACGCCTTCCTCATCAAGGAGAATCATATCCGGGCCTGCGGCAGCATTGCATCGGCGGTCGTAAAGGCAAAATCCCTGCACCCTGGCAAGCCCGTAGAAATTGAAGTACAAAATTTAGATGAATTACAACAGACTATAACCGCGGGAGCCGACATCGTAATGCTGGATAACTTCACAATCGAGGAAACGCGCGCTGCAGTCGAACTGAACACCGGCACAGTAAAGCTAGAGGCTTCGGGTGGCATAGAGACTGATAGACTGGTAACCATTGCCGAAACTGGCGTAGACTATATTTCACTGGGCGCCCTGACCAAAAACTGTCAGGCCATCGATCTGTCCTTACTCATACGGTGATAGCTCGCTCGAAGCTGGCCCAAACGATCTCTACTAGCAACAATGGAGAGAAGAAATGAAATTCAAGCCATTCAGCCTAGGCCTTATCAGCTGTGGCCTCTTGTTTGTTCCTGCTTTAGCCTCTAGTCATGGCGGCAATCTCGACTTAAACGGCGGGCACTACTATGGCCGTTCCTACCACTGCCATCTGAGCGGTTGTGAAATGCCCGATACCTTTGGCATTGGCCGAACGCGCAGAGATAGTCTCATGACCAATCGTCGTGACAGAGAGAAGTTCTTTAATACGGACGATTGGGATTTTGAAGTGGATTATGACAACGATTGCCAATCGACTCGTCAGGAAATGCTAATCCTCACCAGCAGAACTGAAGTGCGCTATACGAACCCACGCAATTGCGTCGTTCGCACCGGTGAATGGCTAGATGAATATACCGGCAAAACATTTAAAGTAGCCGTGCAGGTCGATATAGACCATGTTATCCCGCTCATGTATGCACATACCCATGGCGGCGATCGTTGGCCTGCGCAAAAGAAACTCCAATTTGCAAACGACCCTCTTAACCTCATGTTGGTTGAGAAACGGGAGATCAAAAAGAAAAATGAGCGAGGCCCAGACCGCTACTTACCGCGCAAGGAATTTCAGTGTGAATACGCGGGGATGTGGGATGCCATTGCAAAGAATTATGATCTGGACCTTGAATCCCGAGACAAAAGTAGAATTAGGAAAATTCTGGAAGACTGTTCGGACTAGAGCCGGCCAATGCTGCAGCTGGCATTTCACAGAAAAAATACAAAAAAATGCCGAACTCAGTTCGGCACTTTTTTAGATTTCGAGACGCTACGGGCTCAGAACCTTGATTGAGTCCATACCCTTATCCGGGTCCAGCTTCTCATCACCCGCTGGAAAACCATTCTCAGACAAGATGTAAGCGATCACGTCGGTGTATTCGTCAAGCATCAGAGAGCCGGGATTGTCGGCTGGCATTGTACCTAAAACCGCCTCCCACAACCAAAGCACAGGCTGGTTGTTATAAGACTTCAGAATATCTCGGTAGAAGCGCATATCGTGACAGGCGCTACAGCTATTGTCATAAACTAATTTTCCCGCATCGACCTGCGCCGCTGTAAAGACACCATCGTTCACAGTCTTGTCTTGCGCCATACCAATCTGACTAAGTGCAAGACCCGTCAATGCCAAAATTATTTTCAGCGAATTTTTCATCTTTCAATTCCTCAGCAAAAAGTGAAACCCGTGTTTCAGTCTTGCTATCCTTTAAGGTAAATACTTTACAACTCTCGCAAGCGGCTATCATTTACAACCTAAATCATCTCACAACTTGGACTGTTTCAATAACCGCGTAAACATAAACTACATTGACCGTTATATCAAGTAGCCGCGTCTCTCCAGCCACATCGATCTTGCAAACAAAGTCCTTATAAATCAGCCTCTTAATATCACAGGATCACTATAACCCGGCGTAAATGAACCCCAGCTTAACTGATACACCGACTCATCTGAGAAAGGAGAGGCACGTCGCAATTCTCACTGTTCTATTGAACAGATGCCGCCTAGGTGGGCGCTTGAACCCATAATCCTCTTAGGGCAACCGCTTTCGCGCAAAGTCGCTAGTCCCGGTCACTGTCTTTGTACATCAGCGCTGTAACCTGTTCCGACACCAACCCGATAAGGAACACAATGATTGCCGTCATCAATAGCACCGCACTCATATTTGTAAAGGTACCCTGAGTCGTATAGGTGTAAATATAGTTGAGCACTCCTGTGCCAAAAAAAAACGGCAGCTATAGGCAAGAATATTTTCAATGGCGAATACAGTGTGCCGACCTTGAATATAATAAGCAGAAACCGAATACCATCTTTAAGCAGACTGATATGGCTTTCGCCCAGCCGCTGCCCTGTCTGAATGGGCATATAGCCCACCGAATAGCCCGCCCGGAAAAATGCCATCGTACTCGTTGTAGGATAAGAGAAACCATTTGGAAGCAAATACAGAAACTCTTTAAATTTGTCCGCCTTAACCGCCCGAAACCCCGATGTTAGGTCTAGAATTTTATGACCGGTAATTGCAGATGACAGCCAGTTATAGACACCATTCGCTATTGCGCGAAAGGAATCTGCCTGGGATTGCTTACCCCTCGCCCCCACCACCAGGTCATATCCCGTGGCGAGCTTTTCCAACAAGCGCGGTATGTCTTCGGACTTGTGCTGACCATCCCCATCCAGAAATACGATCACCTCACCCTTCGCTGATTTTGCTCCAGTCTTAATGGCGGCCCCGTTTCCCTTGCTGTAGGGGTGAGTAACTACGGTAACACCGTGCTACTCGCAGATAGCAAGCGTATCATCGATAGATCCGTCGTTTAAGACTATCACCTCTGCATTCGCCACCACAGCAAGCAACCGAGGCAAGGATCCCTTCAAGTTTTCTGCTTCGTTTTTTGCTGGAATCACTATCGATAGCGAATAGTTTATATCTATTTGGGTCATATTGAATCCTAGGCAAGCATTACTGATTTTCTCGCAAAAAATTATTAATGTCGGTTTCTATCCTTAATATTTCCTCTTTGTCAGAGGATCGTAACAGGGACTGTTTACTACCAGCCGTTCTCGCCCTCTCAAGAAACACTAGCGCATCGGAATTCCGCCCCGCCGATACGCTCAGCATCGCCTGACGAATCAAAATCTGCGGATCCGCTTCATACTCGAATGCGTAGCGCAACTGAATCAGAGCCGGATCGAGCTGCCTATAATGCACGAATAAATCTGAGTAGAGCGCATGATAGGAGGCTCTTCGGTAATCCGCGAGCGGGAATTCACCAATGATGTCAAAAATCGCCAGAACACTCTCCGGGCTTGGAGAGCTACACTTGTTCAGAGTCAAATTTTGTACCAACTCCTTTAAGTGAAAGTTGACGTCATTGTGATGGTACTGCAGGCCATCCATATCTTTAATTTCTGTGAGGCTATAGGGAGCGACCATTCCACTCACGCAGGCCCTATTCCACATGTGTAACAGAGTAGTGATTTCTTTAGGGTACAGCTCATGAGCCCTACGCAGCCTTTGCAGGCTCTCTTCGGGAAAGCCATTTGCTGCAAGGAAATCAGAATAACTGCTCTGCGCCCTGTTAGAATTGGGTTGATTCAAGGCCCAGTAGGTTATCAGATGCCCCCTACTACCCCACAGACTGGAGTTCTGCCAAGTCTGCCAAATCTGCCAAACCATAAAAACCAGCACAAAGGCAAACAGTGAAATTTCAGCTCGCCTCCAATACGCCAGCATCGAACGTTCCAACAGCACGTTCAAATACCAAACGCTGGCCATTATGGGACCAATCATTGACATGTAATTTCTATGCTCAAAGTACAATTCTAGGGGTATGTAGCTAGATTCAAGGAGGTGCATGGCGAAGAACCATCCAACTCCGAAAAACAGCACGGGTTGCGACTTTCGCAAAAACCAGGTCACGCCCGCGAGCCCCAAAAGAAATAAAACTGAAAAAAGTGTGCTTAGGGGATTCAGAATAGATTGAGAAATCTCCAAATCATCATGCGATTTCGCATAGATGGAATACTATAGGAGATGACTCACCCGCCGGTAAAACTCAGCGCACGTCTCGCTTCACGTATCAAAATAATGGCGCATCTGGATATCTCGGAAAGACGGGCTCCACAAGACGGTCGCATTCGGATTCGACTCACAAGTAACCGCACAATCGATGTCAGGGTAAACAGCTTGCCCACCCTCTGGGGAGAGAAGATTGTGCTGCGCCTTCTCGATCCTCTCCACACAAATTTTGATCCGAACTCGTTAGGCATGCTTACTGCCCAGAAGGAGCAATACCTCAACGCTCTGCAGAAACCCCAAGGCCTTTTACTCGTAACCGGACCAACAGGTAGTGGAAAGAGCCTGACACTTTATACGGGGCTAAACGCCCTGAACGAATCTTCAAAGAATATCTCCACTGTAGAAGATCCTGTGGAAATAACCCTAGAGGGAGTCAATCAGCTCGCGATAAATTCAAAAGCAGGCGTTTCCTTCCCCAGCGCACTACGGGCGATTCTAAGGCAGGATCCCGACATTATCATGCTGCGAGAAATTAGAGACCTGGAAACGGCGGAGATCGCCCTACGGGCAGCACAGACGGGACATCTAGTACTAACCACCCTGCACACCCTAAGCGCCGCGGCCAGCCTCAATAGACTAAAAAGCATGGGCATTCCTAACTACAATCTCGCTAACACAATCACTCTCATCATCGCCCAAAGGCTAGCGCGCAAGCTTTGTGATTATTGTAAAGAAACCGTCGAAATATCCGAAAAAATACTTATAGAGCAAGGGTTTACTGGTGAATCACTAGAATCCAAAGCCTTCTATAAGGCTAAAGGCTGCAACCACTGCAATGACGGCTATCAGGGAAGAATTGGAATATTTGAAGTGGTTCCTATTTCTGAGAGGATTTCTCGGATTATCATGTCTGGAAGAAACAGTACCAGGCTCAGCAAACACATGATGAAGCAGGGATTACTGAATCTGCGCCAGTTTGCCCTGCTCAAAGTCGCACAAGGACTGATCAGTCTAGAAGAGGCTAACAGACTGACTTAATACATAATTCTGCGCTGTCGTGGTATAGTCAGAGCAATCTAACGAGCAGATTAATTGGCGAGGTGCCGTATGGCTACTGAAGCAGTACAAACCACTTACCTATGGCAAGGTACGGATAAGCAAAGCAACAAAACCAAAGGCGAAATCCAGGGCAGCAGCCAAGCACTCGTAAAGGCTCAATTACGCAAGCAGGGCGTATCGCCCACTAAAGTTAAGCGCAAGGCGAAGGACCTTTTCGGGCCCCGAAAACAGAAGATTAAGCCTAGCGATATTGCCATTTTTACCCGCCAACTAGCGACGATGATGAAGTCGGGCATTCCATTGGTTCAGTCATTCGAGATTGTTGGGGAGAGCCTCGAAAACCCGTCAATGCGAGAACTGGTTGGCCAAATTCGCGACGACGTGGCGGCTGGTAATAATTTTGCGGATTGCATACGTAAACACCCACGTCATTTCGATGATCTGTCCTGCAACCTGGTTGATGCTGGTGAGCAATCGGGCGCCCTAGAGACCATGCTTGACCGCCTGGCAACCTACAAAGAAAAATCAGAAGCATTGAAGGCGAAGATCAAGAAAGCGATGAACTATCCCATTGCGGTGGTCTGTGTTGCACTTGTTGTAACTGGCATTCTGTTGGTTAAAGTTGTACCCCAGTTTGCCACAACATTCTCCAGCTTTGGCGCGGAGCTACCAGCCTTTACACAGTTTGTGCTGGGTCTTTCAGACTTGGCGATAGCGCACTGGTGGAAAGTACTTATTGCGGTGGGCGTGGGTGGCTATGCATTCAAAGAAGCCAAGCACCGTTCGCAAGCTGTTGCCGACATGGTAGATAGAATTTCATTGAAGCTGCCCATCGTAGGCCCCATCTTGAATTCTTCCTGTTACGCCCGCTTTACTCGAACGCTGTCAACCACATTTTCAGCAGGCGTGCCGTTGGTGGATGCCTTAGAGTCCGTAGCCGGAGCCACTGGCAATATTGTGTACTCTACAGCAACCAGAAAAATCAGGGATGATGTGACTACTGGGCAGCAGTTGAATTTCGCCATTAAGAATACGACATTATTCCCTGTCATGATTACCCAGATGGTTGGCATCGGTGAGGAGTCGGGAGCGTTGGATGGCATGCTGGATAAGTGCGCAGTTTACTATGAAGCTGAAGTTGATAACGCAGTCGATGGCCTTACTGCTTTGATGGAGCCTATGATTATGGCTGTACTGGGTGTATTGGTTGGCGGCCTGATGATTGCGATGTATCTGCCTATCTTCCAGCTCGGCGCGGTAATGTAGTCTCTATACTTTTATATGGAGATATTTGACCTTCTTTCAGCAAGCCCGGGTTTTCTACTAACAGTCTGTATTATATTAGGGTTGTTAGTGGGGAGCTTTCTCAACGTGGTTGTCTATCGTCTTCCCATCATGTTACAGCGCGACTGGCGCGCACAGTGCTGTGACTATTTAGAAATTGAGAACCCAACTCCAGACAATAATGAATCCTCTGCCAATTTCGAAGTATTCAACCTACAGAAACCCGACTCCCATTGCCCATTATGCAATCACAAGATCAGAGCCTGGGAAAATGTGCCTGTCTTAAGCTATCTGTTTCTTGGCGGCAAGTGTTCTAGCTGCAAAACTAAAATTTCTATACGTTATCCGGCAGTAGAATTAGTCAGCGGCGTTCTCTCCGGTCTGGTCGCGATCTACTTTGGTGCCACATGGCTAACTCTAGCCCTGCTCTTTTTTACCTGGTCATTGATCGCGCTCACGCTCATCGATTTCGATCACCAACTGATTCCAGATAATATTACCCTTCCACTAATCTGGCTTGGCCTACTCGTCAACACACTCGATCTAGGATTCGGAGTCACCCTGCGTGATGCGGTGATCGGGGCTATTGCCGGTTATCTTGTGCTATGGGCCTTCTACTGGGCGTTTAAACTCGCCACAGGTAAAGAAGGCATGGGCTATGGAGACTTTAAATTACTATCCGCCCTAGGGGCATGGATGGGCTGGCAGAGCCTGCTCCCCACAATCATACTCTCCTCACTGGTAGGTGCAGTGATTGGTATCGGAATGATTGTACTCCGGGGCAGGGATAAATCTGCGCCCATGCCTTTTGGGCCATTTCTAGCCGGTGCTGGATTTATCATGATCATTTGGGGTCCCCAGCTTAGCGCATTCTATATGGACAATATTGTTGGCTGATAATACATAGCTTCTTACCACTTCTTGGAAACAGCTCGAATGCACGCGGCAAAGAATTATATAGTCGGCCTTACCGGAGGCATCGGTAGTGGAAAATCCGCCGCAGCTGATATTTTTAGATCATTAGGCGTGCAGACTGTAAATGCAGACGAGCTCTCTAGAGAAGTTGTAGCGGTGGGCCAGCCAGCACTAGAAGAAATTGCAGAACACTTTGGCAGGAACATTCTGAGCACCGAAGGATCCCTCGACAGGGCAGCGCTACGAAAGATAATTTTTTCAGATCGCGAGGCTAAGGCCTGGCTCGAAAATCTACTCCACCCACTTATTGCCAAGCTACTTCAGGAACGACTGACAGAAACCAGTTCGGCCTATACTATTCTCGAATCGCCACTGCTTTTTGAGACTGAGCAACACAAATTCGTGGATAGAGTTTTGGTAATAGATGTGGATGAGCAGACGCAGCTATCCAGGGCAATGGCAAGAGACGGTAGCGATAAGGCTGTGATTCAATCTATTATCGCCGCTCAAATTAGCCGAGATGAAAGGATCCGACGCGCAGATGATGTGGTTTCTAACGAAGGCAACTTAAACCAGCTGAAGGAGCACATCGAGGCACTACATGACCACTATCGAGGAATCGTCACAACATAATGAGCACAAAGATTAAGACTGTAGACTGCCCTAACTGCAAGAAAGCAGTAGCCTGGACAGAAGAAAATAGCTATCGACCTTTCTGTAGCAAACGCTGCAAGCTAATAGACTTTGGGGGATGGACCAGCGAGCGCAACAGCATACCTGGACAGCCAGTCTATCCCGCTGTCGAAGATGAGTACGATCAATAAGGCGCAGACCCCTGAAGGTTTCCCTACAAAGGTGTGCCGGTGATCGCTGGCATAGGCATCCAATAGAATTTACTGCTCTCTTCGTGTAACTCGTTGCTGAGAAAGACGATGAGGTATTGGCCATCTAGCGAGAGACGAATCTTCTTAATGGACTCTCCCGGCAACAAGCCTAACTCAAAATCCTCCAAAATAAGATGGGTCACTACGTCGAAGAAGTAGAGCTTATCGTTATCTGTGGCGATCAGAATCGTTCCGGCTTTGTTAAAGGTCGCGCTCACCGGAGAGCTACCCTAGGAACCATTCGCCGTCAGAGTTGAAATACTGATCTGGAGCCATATCAACAATGCTAAAGTCCTGAGTGCTGCGATTACCGTTCGGGCAGCTATAGGCGATTCTAGTGCCATCCGGCGAGGTAGTGAAGTCCGTGCAAGCACTACCCACGCCGATGTCGGTGCCTGGCACAAAGGTAAGGGTGTTGATTCCAGGATCAAAATCGAAGGTCGCCAGATTTGATGTCGTGGCGAGAAACACATGATCAAGCACAGGGTCGTACTCGACTCTCACCGGATCTTCCAAGGGAATACTCTCGGTCAGGAAACCAGCTGAACCGTTAGACAAGCCTAGCCATAGTCCAGAGGATGAAAAAGGCACTCCATTACCTGGATCTTGCTGGATAGGATCATACATGAGAGCAAAGACATTACCATCTTCACCCAGCGCCAGATCTCTCAGCGCCCATCTGTAGTCATATCCAGCTATATTCTGCGTAACAAAATTGTATGTGATCGCGCCGGTATTCAGATCTAGCTTATAAAGTCTCTTCGTCTCCGGGTGCACCGTCATATAGATCGCACCATTTTCCTCATCCACCGTGAATTGATCCGGCTTCTGACTGAACGAATAGGTCTTCCCTGTCTGCCCGGATATCAGATTTCTCTCTACCACTCGATTACGTATCGAGTCTCCAATCAGCACCCAGCCGTGACAGAGCGGCACGAAGTCTTGGCTAGGTTCA
>CAJQHM010000022.1 GCA_905478195.1 uncultured Pseudomonadales bacterium | reverse complement strand
CTCATACATCCATGTGTAGCCGCTTGCTACAGCATCATCGCTGGCAGCCTCGCCGTCGCCGTACTTGCGGCTGAATTCGTTTAGCACCGGTATCACCGCCGGGCCGCTCATTATGCGCTGCAATCTTTGCTCATAGAGATTGCCATCGATACGCAGTATGACTCTATCGTCAGCCTCCAGGTAATGTGGCCATTGTTTCCAGATGGCCCCGTAATTGGTTGTCATGTAGCCGCTCACAACGAAAAGACGCTGCTCATAGGTAGCGAGCCAAACGGTACGTGACTGGGCTGGCTCCATCGTTTGAAATTCGATGGTGGCGCGGTCTTTTAGAAAACTCCAGTCAGCAGGGGCAGGGGCAGGGGTGCCGGTCTTGAATGGACCTCCCGAGAGTATTTCCAGGGGACCATCGTGAAACCTCATGCTGCCCAATAGCATGGCGGTGCTGACCAGAAGCAGGGCTACGCCGATGCCAGTCCATTTCAGTATTTTTCTCACGTGCTACTCCAGATAATTCGTGGGGATAAATAGGGATGATGCTAAATTTTTAAAAATTGTGATCTGAACGCCGAGACCTGCCGTAACTAAAGATAGCATTAATGCATCGTACAGCTTAACTGCTCTTGAGGCGTGATTCTCCATGCTATCCCGCGTCGGTCTCTCCCAAAAAACCGATGCTCTGTAGGCCGCCAGTGATCCTTATAGGGTTGAGGCGGCCATTTTTTTGTCTGTGTTCTACCTGCACTTCTAGCCTTTGGTTCTTCTAGCGGTAACGGCGTTCGTCTAGATATTCTCTTACCTTTCTCAATTCCGTGATCTGCTTCGCGACGCCTTCCATTGGAAATCTTTTGGCAAACTCCTGAAACATCGGCGCAGATGCAGTAATAGCCTGTTTGTGCAGCTCTTCTCCCTTTAGGGTAATAGTAACCTTCTTCTTGCGGCCACTTAGTTCATCGGGTTCTATCTTTACCAGGCCCTTTGCTTCAAGCTTCTTCAGGGTGTTGGTCATGGCTCCGGCTGTTACTTGAAAGGCGGTAGCTAATCGACCAGGACTCGCCTGAGAGTCTACTCGGCGGAACCAGTTCAGCACGCTAAACTGAGAATGGCTCAGGCCATCTGGCAGGTTTCGTTGGAACTGCGCGCTGCTCAGTTGTGCGATGATGCCAATTTCATTGAAATAGATGAACAGGGCAGATGCATCTGCAGAGATTGGTTTATCGTTTGCCACGTTGTGTCCTATTTCAGTTAATGCTGCAATTGTAGCTCTAATCTCTTCAACATTAAACTATTTAATACTAAATAGTTTAATGTTAAATACTTTAATGCTAAAGTAATTTGAAAATGCAGGTTGTGATGACCTCGTACAAGGAGGAAAATATGAAATATCTACTTTGGGCTATTGGTGTTCCGATGGGATTGGCGATTGCCTTCCTCGTAGTGCAGACACTGGCCTCAGAGCGGGTCGAGGTGGTTGAACTTACTACCATTGACGAAGCTGACGAACCGCAGACCACTAGACTGTGGGTGATGGACGATGAAGGCTTTCAGTATCTTCGAGTAGGAGCCGATGGCTCCGGTTGGTTTAGTCGAATTTTGCAGAACGGGGAGGTTCAAGTCCGCAGAGGCGATACTACGAATAACTACACGGTTCAGCAGCGTCCCGAGAAGTCGGAAAAAATCAATGCGATGATGCAGGAGAAGTACACCTGGGGCGACAGTTTCTTCGCCATCGTGCTGGGTAGTCGAGACGGATCTATTCCCCTGGAGCTGCACCCGGTTAATTAGTAGCCGTCTCTTGCCCTGTGCGGGGGTGTAGCTTAGGCAGACCTGCCCTTAGCTGCTGGGCAGCTATTTGCTCACGGGCCTTGCGGCCCTGATTGTTCGCAATCAACTACCCAACAGCTAACTTGAAGGATTTTGTCGGGGTGATTTCTATAAATTGCGTTTGCTTGGTAGCAACGTTTTGACAAGGGATTCTAATAAAGTGACTTAATTCAAGTAACTCAATATAAGTAACAAGGATTCTAAATACCGATGCGGCTCAGGCTATTCACCAATTCGCGCACATTCTTTTCGGCGACAGGATAGTTGGCTGCGAATCTCGCTTCCAGTGCTACTACATCATCCATAACCGTATTGTCTGAAGTATCCACTTCGGGATTCAACAAGGCATCGATGTCTGATTCCAATTGCTGCGCTGAAGCCAGTAATTCTTCATCGTGCGTCTCGCCCTGCTTGATCTCAACTAAGAGCTCTTTCAGGAGCTGCTTTACCTTTTCTTCATTCATAGGAAATCCGTCTGTTTTTGCGTCTAAATGTGTCTGATTCTGATTTTCGAGCTACCCAAACATGCGCTTCATGCAGAGTGTGAAGTCAAATGTTGCGGTTACATTGCTACCGTCATCATTGCCCATTTCCAATCTTATCTGCAGTGCATGTTTCCTAATTATTTCAGAGCCTAAGCAGCCAGGCATTAGCTCAACACGGGAAAATTTCCAAGAGCCGGCTCCCATCAACTAGCGCTAATTAAACAATCCGGACACTTCCCGCACCCGATGGCTCTCGCTATCGGTTACGTAAAGCAAACCCTCGTGGGCGAAAACGCCATGGGGCCTATTCAGGCTGCAAGTTAATGGATCGCCATCGGGGCCATCGCCACGCTCGCCGTTGCCTAATACCGTATCGATAACGCCTGTGGTCAGTGACATGCGGCGAATAACATGGTTCTCGGTATCGACTATGTACAAACTGTGATCGGATTGGGAATAGGCGATGCCCTTGGGGCCGTTAAAGGTAGCGTCGACTGCTGCGCCGCCATCACCCTGATATCCCCGCTCCCCGGTGCCAGCTATGCGTTGCAGACGATTCGCTGCTATGTCCAAGCGAAAGACGGCATTGCCTTCCCGCAGAACAAGATAGGCATTGCCCGCGGCATCCGTATCGATAGAGCGAGGCCCCAGTAGCGGTGTGCCCGTTATCGGCGCGGAATCCGGTGTCACGGTTCTTTCGCCAGTTCCCGAAAGCGTACTGATGATGCCGCTGGCCATATCCACACGCCTTAGGCGGCTATTGCCTATGTCGCAGATGAGTAAGTCGCCCCTGGCATCGAATGCAATGCTATGAGGCTGTCGTAGCTGCGCCAACTGCGCAAGCCCGCCGTCGCCGGAAAAGCCGGCTTCCCCCGTTCCTGCTAGCGTGCTAACTCTGCCGCTAGCGCGATCTACGCGGCGCACTGTGTGTGAATCCCGGCTCACAATGTAAAGATTTCCCTGCGCGTCGAAACGGATCTCGTGAGGGGCCGAGAAGGAGGCATCGCTGGCCAGCCCGCCATCGCCGCCATAGGCTTTCTCGCCATTGCCTGCCACCGTTCTCAGCATGTGCGTATTCAGGTCGAGGCGGCGTGTTCTGCCGCTGTCTACCTCGCAAAAGTACAGGGCCGAATCGGGCCCAACTACGACGCCATAGGGGTTATTCACAGGGGTGGCGGGAGCAAGCGCGCCAGCTGCAGCTGTTTCTTCGAAGCCGGGAACGCCGGTTCCAGCTACGGTGCGAACGACTGTCTGCTGGCCATAGCTGAATCGATGTAATCCTGCCATACCGAAACCCGCAAGGCTCAGTTGCAGGAGTTGCCGTCTGTTCAGGAATGTCGTCATAGGCCGCCAATGGTGGATTGTAGAGAATTCTATTGAGTTTTCTGCCTGAGCCAAATACTCTCATACTCCTTAGTGCAGGTAGTACCGAATAAATCAAAAAAGTAGTCGAGAATAAAACAAAAGTGGTTAAAACACAGAACGCTCGAGGAGAACGACATGTGTGATCTAGATACTCAAAAAGACGCAGACGAATTTATATCCAGCAATGGGGAGCTTAGTCGGCGCAAGTTTAACAAGCTGACCGCCACTGCGGGGCTGGCTATGTTGCTGCCACCGGTAGCAAACGCGCAGTCTGTAACAGAATCAGATGTAAACATTACGACTCCCGATGGTGTCGCCGATTGTTATTTCGTCCATCCATCGAGTGGCAGTCATGCCGCCGTCATTGTATGGCCCGACATACTTGGCCTGAGACCCGCCTTTCGCATGATGGGCAAGCGCCTCGCTGAATCCGGATACACAGTTCTGGTAGTGAACCCCTTTTATAGAGATGCTAAATCACCGGTAGTCGGCGAGGGCGCGAGCTTTGGTCAGCCGGAAACGCGAGAGATCGTATTGCCTATGGCTCGCAACCTGAATGCCGAGACGCATTTCACCGACGCTCGAGCGATGGTAAGTTGGCTGGATCAGCAGTCTGCGACAGACACAAATCGCAGAATCGGAACTACGGGCTATTGCATGGGCGGGCCTATGGTTATGCGCACAGTCGCCGCCGTACCGAGTCGTCTGGGCGCGGGGGGCACCTTCCACGGTGGCGGGCTTGCAACCGATGCCGACAATAGCCCCCATCTGCTTATACCACAGACACAATCGGCGATGCTGCATTGCGTGGCTGCTAACGATGATGAGAGTACACCGGACGCAAAGAACACCCTGCGGGAAGCCTATGCCGCTGCTGGCCTTTCGGCAGAGATTGAAGTCTACGAGGGGACACTGCACGGCTGGTGCCCGCCAGACTCGCAGGTGTATCACGAGGCGCAGGCCGAGCGCGCGTGGAGCCGACTGTTGAATCTGTTCGAGAATAATCTGGCATAGCGCTGGCTTCGGCTACCGCTACCGAGAACTGACACTGTCTCTTCCTGGTAAGTAGACCCAAAAAAAGGCGATGCATCAGCATCGCCTTTTTTTTAGCCATTGCAGCAGAATCGCTCTAGCCTGAAGAGACTACCCGGAAAGTCCACCAATGATCGGGTCGCTGTGCATCCTCATCGGGAACCGGATTGTAGGCTCCTCCACCATGGGTTTGTAGTTTCGATATGCGGGCACTCCAGGCACGATCCATGGCAACAGGGTCCGTTTCGCGGTTCAGAACAACAGGATAGACAACGCCGTTCAGGCGCATCACGCCGTTCTCGTTTTCACCAACCTTTCCAGCCCAGTATTTGGTCGTGCAAACCGAGCAGCTCAGATAGAGCTCACCCTGTGGCGTCGACATGCAGTTGAGATTAATGGCATGAGGCCTCACTCCCGCCCAAATTTGTAGCTGACATAGAGGTACCTCATTTGCAAACGACCAGTCATTAACCGGTTCGTCAACGCTCTCTCCAAACAAAAAGCCTCCAGGGGTGCGATCACAGGGACAAACTGAGGAGTAGATAAGAAAGCCGGCGACAAAAGCCACCAACAAAGTGCCGCTAGCGGCAATCAGGATATTACGTATTTTACTGCCCTTCTCGGAAAGTGCTTGCTCTTCACTCATGGTTAGTACCTTTTCTAATTTTGAAATGAGTATACGCCTAGATCAACCCAGGTTTAAAGAGGCTGCACCTAAAAACCCTGGGGTTAGAGGGGCCGCGTCATAGTGTCGCAGCGACACACCGGCTGTAATATTAGGCGTATAGTGGGCTTAGTAAGAAGAGTAAGAGAGGAGAAAAAAATGATCCACGTAAGACATCTAGTATTTCTGATGGTAGTGCCGATTGTGGTGGCCTTAATCTGCTGGGCTATGTTAGTAAGCCTCTAGCTGGCTTCTAGTTTGACGAATCTGTCGCGCTGTCACTGTTTTCTAATTCAAACAATCTGCGCAGTATGCCGCGCCATTCGCGGTATTGTTGCTCCATGGTGCCGGTCAGTCCGTGTACCTGCGAATTTAACTCTAAGAAAGCAGGGGCTAATTCGTTATTAAAACCCGACGCCAAATCTGTAAACTCTCGCTCAAATATTTTGCTCCATTTGAATCGGTCGTAGCGTTGGCTTAGTGACAGAAAACCACTGGAATTGCCATAGTCGCTGCTGCCTGCTTCTTCTCGAGATGTTTCCTCTTCAGTAAGTTGGTCTATAGAGTAGCGCCGCCACAGGACGTAGGCCGGTTGGATGTCGTCATAGAGAGTCTGATAGTACTCATCAACGGTATCTATAAACAGGTGATGGCGATATTTCATATCGGCAACTCTTGCGATCATAGGGTCATCCAGAGAAGGTAGCCTATCAATCCTTAATAGACCATCTTCGGTTTCTTGCAAAGATGCTGCGAAGGTATCCGGTGATAGGTCCTTCGCATACAGCATGTCGGTAACGAGGTTCAATTCGGTGAGCACCTGCTCCCCTAGGTTAGAGCGAACTTCAACGAGGTCATTGGCAAGGCGATTATAAATATCTTGAAAAGGTTCTACGAAGTTTGCGGCATCGAATGTATCGTCCAGAGTGAAGCGTGTGGATTCCGGATATTCTTCCTGAATACTCTGGTCCGCATAGACGCGGTTGAGCCATTCGCGTCCGCTACTGTCGAAAGCCTGTATTTGTAATTCCAGCGTCTTCCCATTGGATTGAATGATCTCTCCGCGGATGAAGAGATCCAGGGAAGGATCGCTCTCTGGAATCACACGCACGGCACCCCACTGATTGGAATCGATCAGGGTGTTCTTTAAGAGATGGGGTAGGAACTGAGTCTCCTTCTGAATTATTTCATCGAACACCCAGTCGCCAATTTCGTAGTCTTCAGATTCCTTTTGCGGCGCTGTAAAAATTTCAACCCCTACTTCTAAAAGCGCGTAATCGGCTGGAGTCTGGGTGGCTCTGTTAAGGGGAACATCGCCAACTAGATCGAGGGGGCGCTCTATGGGTTCGGGAATAGTTTGTGCGCAGCCGGCGAGTAATAATGACGTTGCCACACACATGAGCCAATTCGAAGATGTGCCTTCGCTATATCGCATCAGTTGTCTAACACCCCAGAGAGGTCGGCGCCAGACTGATTACAAACCTGGCCGCGGCTTAGAGTCTGAATGCAATTGAATTCATCCCGAGGCGTCTCGTATTTGGTGAAGGCCTGAATGAGATTGAAGGGTTCCCCACCCTTGCTGTAAATGCTGGTCAGCAGGTTAAGAACCTGCTGGTTCGAAGACACGGTGAAGCGGTGCATAATAATTAGATCATCCGGCAGCATGATTTGAAAAACCAGCTGCTGTCCATCCCAGCCACAAACCTCCACACCGTGCTCGTTAGCGAAGGTCCGTTGCAGATCGTACTCCACTCCGCAGACCAAGGCTGCCTCACCACTGCGTTCGATTATTATCTCGTTCCGAGTCTGTTTGATCTCGATGGTGTTCTGTCGGCTGATGTATTCGGCCAGTCTGGCAAGGTCGACAATGCTTGCGCCGCGTCTGCGGGTCCGCGGTAGATTGATATTGCCAACCGATATCGGCGGTGTTGCACGGATTCTTGAAGAGCCCGGCGAAGACTGTTGCCGTGCAGCTGATTCCTGGCGAATACGCAAGGTGCGCGATAGCTCATCTTCCCAGTTGTCGCTGCGGCGGAAATCCTTCTCCCAGGAGCCAGAGAAGTCCAGGCGCAGGGGTAGATCCAGGTCTAGCTGTTGGAGGCTGTCCTGGCCTATAGCAGGCACACTGAGAGCGAAGCAGGTTATTGTCGCGATAGCTGAGAAAAAGCTGGCTCTGCGGCTCAGTCTCCGTAAGATTCCTGCATTTCCTGTCATGGGATCCCGCTTATCTGGGGGCCTGTGCCCCTAAAGTCTCTGTCTTATACGCAGCTTTGGGCTATACCACGCCATGAGCCCAGTTAGCACCTCGAGAAGTGTTTACTTTAAACTAGTTAGGGCCGAATCGAAATAAGGCCGCGGCGAGTAGCGTGTCATTGGACATTCCGCCAGTAGACTCTTATTCTCCTACTATTAGTTCTACGCCGTTCAATAATGCCAAGCTAATCTATGCCCCCCGGGCCAGGAGTCTCTCCATGTGTCGATATCGTCGCCTGCAATCTCTAGTGTTATCCCTTTCCTGTCTGCTGCTGACTAGCACCTTATTCGCGCAGCAAGACTTTAGTAACGTTGAAATAATTCCACACCATGTGGCAGGGAGTGTTTACTATTTAGAGGGCCGTGGTGGCAATATCGGCCTGTCTATCGGCGAGGATGGTATCGTCATGATCGATGATCAGTTCGCACCCCTTACCGAGAAGATTGTCGCTGCTATTCGAAGCCTGAACGATGGGCAGATCCGTTTTCTAATCAATACCCATGTCCATGGCGACCACACAGGGGGTAACGAGAATCTTGGCAAAATGGGTGTGCAGATTCTTGCCCGTGATGAGGTGCGAGTGCGGCTTTCTCAGCAGGCACCACAAGCGGCGTTGCCCGTGCTCACCTATAGCGAAGCCATTACCATTCATCTAAATGGCGAAGAAGTCTATGCCTTCCCGGTACCGCCTGCCCATACCGATGGCGATACCTTTGTGCATTTTAAAGACTCTGACGTAGTGCATACTGGCGATGTTTTTCGAACCACCGCCTTCCCGGTTATAGATACCAACAACGGTGGCACATTAAAGGGAACACTCGAAGCGCTTGGCAGGCTGGTCGGTGTTGCCGGCCCCAATACCAAAATACTTCCTGGTCACGGTGTTGTCTCGAGTCGAGCGGATGTCATAGGCTTTCGCGACATGGTTCTGGATGTATCGGGGCAGGTTGAAGAAATGTTGGAACGTAATCTCTCCTATGCTCAAGTCGCTGCCGCCGATCCTACCGCAGCCTATAATGCGCAATACGGTGATCCGGATCGATTTCTGCGTGCGCTATACACCGAACTAGGTGGAGAACTCTAAATTGAAAACAAACTGGAAGCTCGGTGTCTGCTTGCTTACTTTGGTGTTGGGGCAGACCTACTCTAATGCCGCCGAGGAAATTGATAGTGCGCAGCTCGTCAATACTTTCTGGACGGCAAGTAGCGAGGCGGCAATAGAAAGTAGTAAGAGCGAATTGATCGCAGCGGCGTCGACTATCTCGGAGCTCTACCGATGGCTCAAGACAGGCCCGGCGTATGCGCAGAGCGCAGCGCTTGGACAGCAGGAGAGCATGCGTATCGGTGCGGACGGCACGCGCTATCCTTTCGTCTATCTAATCCCCGAGACCTATGATGCGACGCGCAGCTACCCTGTGGAGTTTATGTTGCACGGCGGAGTTAGTCGTCCGGAATGGGGCCCTGGGGGTGAATGGTGGCGACGCGGGTATGATTCACTCAAGCAAGAGGACCGTATAGTCGTCGTGCCGGCAGCGTGGAATGCAGCATTCTGGTGGTACGAAAATCAGGCCGACAATCTGCCTTCAATACTAAGAGAGTTAAAGCAAACTTATAATATAGATGACAATCGGGTAACGCTGACCGGCGTCTCTGATGGTGGCACCGGTGCCTACTTCTTTGCCTTCAAGCAATCTACTGAATGGGCGGCATTCCTACCCTACATAGGGCATCCCGGCGTGCTAAGAAATCCACAAAGTGGCCCCGGTTATAAACTTTACTTCGAAAATCTGATGAGCCGGCCGCTTTACATCGTAAATGGCGAGAACGACCCGCTGTATCCTGTTTCATCTATCGTGCCGTTCATCAATATCCTGCAAGAAGCAAACATAGAGCATGTGTTCAGAGCTATCGAAGGGGGAGGTCACAACACCAGCTGGCTGCCCGAAGAGCGGCCAATGATAGAGCAGTTTAAATTGGATAATCCGCGCGATCCATTTCCCACAGAACTCCGTTGGGTTACAGATCGTAGCGATCGCTATAACCGTAATCTGTGGATGCGGATCGAAGAGCTAACGGTCGAAGGGCAGCCAGGCCTCATGAGCATAACGCAGGAGGGAAACAGTTTTACCGTTACGGCAGAATCCGTCGATGCCTTCACTCTGCTGCTCAATCCGGAACAAATAGATTTTTCGGAAGAGGTTCGAGTGGTCGTTAACGGGCGACCCCTCTTTGTAGGTCATGTGGCAGAGGATATGAACACACTACTGGATTGGGCGGTGCGAGATCGTGATAGAACTATGCTGTATACTGCGGCCTTAAGTTTGCGCGTTAATCCCTAGTCTTTCTTCAATGGGATTTACATCCTTGCCTATTATAAAGAGAATAGCGCTCACTAAAGAGTGTCATAACCAAAAGTGCTGCAGATAAAGGAACAGGAGGTCGTTGTGAGACGAAATATTCGACGTAGCATAGATTTAGGTCTCACCGGGCTTGGATCGGGGTCATCTTCACGGCGGTGCTGCTTAGCTCGTCACTGGATATTCAGCAGCAGCTGCCCCTGGCGTTGATCGGTGTCCTGCTGATGGAGGCAGGAGTTTGGGGCTTGTCCAGCAAGGTATTTCCCAATGAGAGGCGTTATATCGATCTTCGGGAAGAGGGCGATAACATCATTGAGCTCATTCGCAAGCTGAATGCTGCCGCCGTTGCTCGTGAAAAAGGCGAGGATGATGCTGGTTTTCAGGCCACACTCGATGAAATGCACGATTCAGTAAAACGCATGGCCGAGCTCGCCGCGCGGGATAATGGTGATACGTCTAATGCTGACTAGCGGATAATCCATCCCTCAGGGGGCTGCACTCTGTGGCTCTCTCGATTTCCAATTCATCTTAACGTCTTCGCAGTGATTGCGTCTTAGAGCCGTGCTCTCAAGGTGAACATTCCGCTCGTAATTAGTACACTCAATTCCTATGACTGAACGAACCACAATAGGCAAACTCGACATCGACCCCTTGTTGGCCGAATTCGTCAACGATCTATTGCTGCCACAGCTAACAATAGGGAAGCCTGATTTCTGGACTGGCTTTGAGGCGATAGTCGATCAATTCACACCGCGCAATGACAGCCTCCTAGCTACTCGCGATTCGATGCAGTCCCAGATCGATGAATGGCACAGCAGTAGAAGCTCCCAAGCGATAGAGCCGGCCGAGTACATGCAGTTCCTTCGCGCAATTGGTTACCTGCTTGAGGAGGGAGACGATTTCTCGATAGACACCGAGAATGTTGATCCCGAGATTGCCTCTATTGCCGGCCCGCAATTGGTAGTGCCATTGAAGAATGCCCGCTTCGCCCTGAACGCGGCAAACGCTCGCTGGGGTAGTTTGTATGATGCGCTCTACGGCACAGATGTAATCGCGCAAGAGGGCGGGGCAGTCCGATCTCAAGGCTATAACCCCATTCGAGGGCGCAGGGTAATTCACCTCGCCAAGGAGTTTCTCGACCAGGCCTGTCCGCTACTGGGGGCGAGTCACAGCGAGGTGACGGCATATAGTCTTATCAATGGTCATCTACTGGTGGAATTGGAGCAGGGCGTTTCAACGCTGGTAGATGCTGATAAATTGAAAGGCTATCGGGGTAAAGCCGATTCTCCCTCCGCCCTACTGTTTGTAAACAATGGCCTGCATATTGAGATTTGCATCGACCGTGAATCTACAATTGGCAGCACAGACACGGCAGGCGTCGAAGACATACTGTTAGAGTCGGCGGTCACTACGATTCAAGACTGCGAAGACTCTGTTGCCGCCGTCGATGCCGAGGACAAAGTCGAGGTTTACCGCAACTGGCTGGGTCTGATGCGAGGAGACCTGTCGGAAACTTTTACAAAACAGGGTGCCGGCCTAACTCGAACCTTAAATCCAGATAGAGAATACCAAGACCTGTCGGGAGCAACTTTTTTTCTCTCTGGGAGAAGCCTGCAACTTATTCGCAATGTAGGTCTTCTGATGCGCAATAGCGCCATCCTTGATAAAAATGGCGAACCGATCTACGAGGGTATCCTGGATGCGCTAATAACAATCGCGACCGCATCGATCGATGTGAAAAAGCAAAACCTGCTTAGCAATTCTCGTACAGGGAGCATCTACATCGTCAAGCCGAAGATGCATGGCCCAGACGAAGTTAGATTTACCTGTGACTTGTTCGCTGCAGTTGAGAAACTTTTCATGCTTCAAGAAAACACCGTAAAGATCGGCATCATGGATGAGGAGCGTCGCACCACGGTTAATCTCAAGGAATGCATCCGTGCTGCCAAAAGTCGTCTGGCATTTATTAATACGGGGTTTCTCGATCGTACCGGAGATGAGATACATACCAGCATGCACGCTGGTGCGATGATCCCGAAAGCAGAAATGAAATCAGCAGTTTGGATTGCCGCCTACGAAAATCACAACGTAGATATTGGGCTCGCCTGCGGGCTTCAGGGGCGGGCACAGATTGGTAAAGGTATGTGGGCCATGCCCGATCTCATGGCAAAGATGTTGAAAGAAAAGATCGCACACCCAATGTCGGGTGCAAATACTGCATGGGTGCCTTCCCCTACGGCGGCCGTACTGCACGCTATTCACTACCATAGAGTCAATGTATTCGAGCGTCAGCGAGAGATAGCAGAAAGAACGCCTGCCAAGCTCGCGGATATTTTAACGATACCTCTGCAAACCGATATCGGCACATTGACTTCGACGTTGGTCCAGTTTGAGTTGGATAATAATTGCCAAAGTATACTCGGCTATGTCGTCCGTTGGGTCGATCAGGGCATTGGCTGTTCGAAGGTTCCTGATATTCATAACATTGAGTTGATGGAAGACAGAGCGACTCTGCGAATATCCAGTCAGCATATAGCTAACTGGTTGCTTCATGGCATATGCAGTGAAGGACAGGTCTTGGAAACCTTGCAGCGCATGGCGTTAATAGTAGACCAGCAGAACGCAGAAGATCCCTTGTATATTGCCATGGCGGCGGATTATGAAAAATCTATCGCTTTTCAGGCGGCATGCGATCTTATTTTTGATGGATTGAAGCAACCGAATGGTTATACAGAACCCCGGCTACATGCACGCCGTGAACAATTCAAGGCCGAACGTGTCGGCTAGTTGATTGCTGCGTATCCAAGTATTTTTAAATGGCATAAGATAGAACAAAAAAGGGCAAGCCTATGCGCACAAGCAACGTAGTTCCTCTATTTTTCCTGTTCCTCTGTGCAAACTTCGCTGTGGCGCAGTCGGATACCGACAGCTCGGCGCAACACCCGGGCGCACTAGTGTTTCAGCAGAATTGCAGTAGCTGCCACCTGGGTGCCGATGCCGCCGCCGCTGGCGAGATAGCCCCAACGTTAGAGAGCCTGCAGAGATTGACCGCAGCCTCATTGGAATTCGCTATCAATGAAGGCGTTATGTACGGCCAGGCTTCTGTCCTGTCCAATGCCGAGAAGGCTGCCATCGTCGACTATCTGGCGGCGGAGGTCGATGACTCCTGGCTGGCTGAGACTATGTGCGCCGAGGCGAATAGATCGGTCGATTTAGGTCAGCCCGCTTACCTGTCCCGATTTGGTGTAGACGCGAACAGCAGTCGCAATATGAGCTCTGTGCAGGCAGGTCTGCAGACAGAAGACATGGCGAATCTCGAGTTGCGCTGGGCGCTGGCCTTTCCCGATGTCGGCGCCTTGCGCGCCTCGCCTGTCATGGTGGGCTCGACGCTTTTCTTCTCTGCGACTGGCTCGCGCAAGATTCTGGCACTGGATGCAGCGACAGGTTGCGCGAAATGGGTGTTCGATTCTCCTACCCGACTGCGTTCATCTCTTAGCTATGGTGCATTGGGCGAGAATGGCCCCAATGCCATCATCTTCGGCGACGGCGAGGGCTTCGTCTATGCACTGAATGCCGAAACCGGCGCTCAGATCTGGTCCAGCGATGTACGCAGTCATGGGCGCGGAGTGCGACTTACCGGTTCGATGACGCTGCACGAAGATAGGATCTTCGTCCCAGTTTCTGCCTCTGGCGTCTCTCAGGGCGGCACGGCCACATTTGAGTGCTGTGTCGGTCATGGCGAGGTGGTTACCCTGGACGCCGCCACCGGAGCCGTTCAGTGGGTTTATCACACTATGGCCGAGGCAGAGTATACCGGTGAGGTGAGCTCTATTGGCGTGCGCCTGCGCGGGCCGTCGGGCGCGCCGATCTGGACCACGCCCACGGTAGATGCGAAGCGCAATACGGTCTATGTCACCACTGGCGAGAACACCTCGCATCCTGCAACCAATACCAGTGATGCGATTATTGCCTTGGATATGGATACGGGCGCCGAGAAATGGGCCTTTCAGGGCATGGTCCACGACGTGTGGAATGCCGCCTGCGGCAGAGTGCAGGGGCCGAATTGTCCGAACCAGGCACCGAGTACCTTGGCAGATAAAGACTTCGGTGGCTCTGCAGTGCTGGTAGAAAGAGCGGAAGGAGACATCCTGCTGGCAGGGCAGAAGAGTGGCGATCTATGGGCATTAAACCCCGATACGGGTGCGCTGCTGTGGAATCAACGTATTGGTTCCGGCACCACACTGGGCGGAAACCATTGGGGTATCACAACAGACGGTGAGAGGGTGTTCCATCCAATCAATGATCCCGGTGTAGCCCGGGGCAGCTATGTCCCTCAGGCGGGCATGTACAGTTTCTTTGTCGGCACCGGTGAGCCGAGTTGGCGATTCAAGGTAGAAGCAAGTTGCGAGGATCGCCCCGAACGCATGCGCAACTGCGAGACGCGCTTCGGTCTCTCGGCAACACCACTGCTGATTGATGGCGCGTTAGTCAGTGCGGGTGTAGATGGCCGACTCTATATCTTCGACAAGGAGAGCGGCGCGATTCTTTTTCAATACGATACGGTGAAGGAATACGATACCGTCAATGGCGTACCCGGGTTCGGCGGAGCAATAGATAGTCATTCCATAGCGGCCGGTGGCGGCATGTTATTCATCGGTTCCGGCTATGGCCGCATGGGGGGAACGCCAGGAAACGTGTTGTTGGCGTTTGCTCCGAAACAAGACTAGAAAGGCTTCTGTGTAAATCATCGATAAACAGAGCGATTGAATCACCACACAGAAGCAAGTAATGTGAGTGACGCGTGTTAGCGCGGGCAGATTTTGCTTGGAAATAGATCCCAACAAGAGTAGTTTCTGAAAATCATCTCTCACTACAACTACTAAGAATGAGGAGACACAATGAAGCAAAAAGTCGCTTCTAGTCTGATCTTAGCCGCCGCTAACCTGCTTTTGCTGCCGCTATTACAGGCACAGGCACAGGAATCGGAATTTCCCCGCACGGAGTACGGCCACCCGGATCTGCAGGGCACCTATACTTTCCGCACACTGACACCTCTCAATCGTCCCAAAGAACTCGCAGACAAGGCGACTCTCACAGCGGAAGAAGCCACAGAGTGGGCCGCGTTTGAGAATCGACGTCAGAATCGTGACCTGATTATTGATTCCGTTGGTGGCGCAGGCTATCCACCCGGTGTTATTTCCTATAATGAATTTTGGTATGAGCGAGGCGTTGAGACGATCGCCGATCGGCGTACGTCACTGATCTACGATCCGCCAAATGGACGTCTCCCGGCAATGAATGCAGCGGGTAGAGCACGCAACGCGATGATTGCCGAGAACAGACGATTGAGCTTGGGGCCGGAGGCACGCACCCTCGCCGACCGTTGTCTGATGAGTAACGGCGCAGGGCCACCGATGGTGCCGGGTGCCTACAACAATAATATGCAACTGGTGCAGACCAAAGATCACATCATGATCGTGAACGAGATGATTCATCGCGCGCGCATTATTCGTCTGGACAGTGAACATCACACCCGGCAAATCAAATGGGATGGTGACTCGGTGGCACACTGGGAAGGTGACACGCTAGTCATCCATACTCAGGACTTCTACTATTATCAGACTGCCCGAGGTGCCACTTCCACCATGCAAGTGACAGAACGCTTAACTCGAGTCGATGAGAATACTCTCGATTACGACTTTACCGTTGAAGACCCCCAAACATGGGATGTGTCTTGGTCGGCAAAGGTACCGATGCGCCGAACCGATATGCCTCTGTATGAGTACGCCTGCCATGAAGGTAATCACGGTCTCGCCGGTATACTCGCCGGTTGGCGTCGTTACGAGGCCATGGGCATGAATGGGGACGGGACACCGATAGAGGATCAGGACCCTTCGGAGTAAAAATACAGGCACTCGAACCCAAACCAGGAAATAAAAAAGGTCGGCTCTGCGCCGACCTTTTTGATGGACCCTGCAAAACTACTAACCTGTGGTTTTCAATTACTCAGCTTCTGAAATCTACAAACTTCTACCTGAGTGGAATTGAAAGAGCTAAACCGGTTACAAATTGTGGTTTTTCGAAAGTTTATTGAAATTCTGCCCCTTTATTTGTCATGATGGGCGCCAGAAAAATGAAAATAGACCAAATAGCTATCAAATGGCCATCAAAGAGGCAGGTAAATCATGGTAAAACTAAGTCCGTTAGTCGCATTCACGCTAGCAATACTAATCTCGGGTTCCGCATTCTCTCAACAGGGCAATGCCCGCGGGCCTATCGGAGACAGCCCCTATAACGTCGTATCCCTGTGGGCCGACCCCTTTGCCGAGGCGGGTTATGCCTTCGGCGGCAATTCCGGTGTCTTGGCCGAATCGGCTGATCGTATCATCATCGCCCAGCGCGGTGAGACGGTGCTTCCCTATCCACTGCCCGATGACTTTCTCGGATTTGCGGGTCATGTAGGTCTCAATGTACTAAGAGACACTACGCGTCGCACCTGGAACAACTGTCTATTCGTAGTCAATGCAGACGGCGAGCCTATCGAAGTTTGGGATCATTTGGATTATCTGTGTGAAGGTTCGGCTGGCCCTGGCCCTCACCGAATTCGTATCAGCCCATACGACGATGAGAAGCGCATTTGGCTGATCAATGAAACATTTCACCAGATTTACGTGATCGCCAACGATGGCAGCGAAGTGCTGGCCACTTACGGCGAGAAGAACGTGTCCGGTAGCGATGAAACACATTTCGGTCGCCCACAGGATGTCGCTTTCATGGAAGACGGCCGTATCCTAATCGCGGACGGACTGGACAATAATCGCATCATCATCATGGATAATGACATGAACTATCTAGGCGAGTTCGGTAGTGAGGGGGAAGGTCCCGGTCAGACTAAGACGATTCACTCGGTTGCAGTTGGACCTGGCGGGCGTGTATTTGTTCTAGATCGTACCGGCAATCGAGTCAACCTCTGGAGAGCAACGGATGACCCGGTAGAGTTCGAGTTCGTAAAGTCGATTGGTCAGCTAACACTGCCACTGGATATCATCGTGAACGAAGACGATTTCTGGATTACAGACTTAGGGCCACTTCGCTTTGTGAACTTTGATTTCGAAGGCAACTTGAAATACACCTGGCTAGTGCCGCAGGAACTGCCGGATGGCTATATCGAAGTACATTCCTTCAGCGTAGACCCTGAAGGTAATTTGTACGGCGGTGACAACCAGTATGGTCGTACGCAAAAGTTCGTACCCAAGCCCGGAGCGGATCCAGAATTGTTAATCAATCCGCCTTGGAGTGCTAGATAATTTCCTAGTGTGTAAACCATTAAAAAAGCCGGGCTGACATTTCAGCCCGGCTTTTTTGTGATTGCAAAAACTGACCACGGTCGTCAGCTGCGGTAATGCGATTCTAGCTTAGTTGTCGATTTCCAGGGGTGCATAATAGCTTCCGCCAGCACTCTCGATCTCGGCGCGTCTTTTGTTCCACTCCGGTCCCGCTGAGCCACCGTCTTCATACTGCAAATCCTGACGCAGGTAGTTCCAACTTGTGGGATCCAGTTCCTGTGCCATGGTCCAATACTGTTCTGCCTTCTCGTCATTGCCGCCGGTAAAGTAATAACCGCCCAGACGAAATGCAGGTTGTGCGCGTTCGGCTTCCGGCGTGCGCTGGATGATACTCTCGCGCACCTTGGTTCTATCCCAGACATATTCACTGTCGGCGCCCTTGGCAACCCAATCGCGTACGATTGGCACGTAGTCATCCGTTCCCCATGCGCCATCAAAATGTGTCTTGGCGTAGGTGCCTTCGTTAATGCGCATGATCTTGCCTTCCTCATCGACCCAAACGCCGGAGGGCACATTGACCAAATTGTACAGCGAACTGATTTGATGATTCACATCGATAAGCGCTGTGTAAGTGACATTGGCATCATCATAGAAATGCCCGGCAGCTTCTTCACCGCCGGTGTCTTGCGCGACGGATATAATTTCAAAGTTTTCAGACTTGAGTTCTTCGTAAATGGACTGCCACACGGGCACGTCGTAACGACATCCTCACCAAGAGGCCCAGGTGAGCAGTAATACCTTCTTGCCTCTAAAGTCTGAAAGCCGAACCGGCTCGCCATCGCGACCCATCAATTCGAAATCGGGTGCTTCACCGCCACGCAGAAAAGACTGCCGGGTAACGGGCATGGTACCGAAACTCCAAACGCCGTCATTGTAGTCGGTGACATAGGCTTGCTGGAGTTTGTCAGCTAACTCGGTTACGTTAAACCAGGCTTGGCCCTGTCGGGTTACAAACATGGCGCTGTCTCGATCTTGAAGGACCGGGACGCAAAGCGCGTCGAGGCAGGCTCCCTCTGGCTTCAGAACGAAATCATTCACCCGTGTAAGATCTTCCGGTTTAACCCACAGATCTGTAGCATCGGGCAGAGTTTGCTCAAGCTCCACGACCCGCTCATTATAGAGCACAGTGGCGCTCTGGGCGTTGAGTACGCCGCTAATCAGCATGGCGGCGGCTATGCCGGCTATGCTTGTTTTTCTGTTCATGATGATCTCCTTTCGGGGCATAAAGTCACCCTGTACGACTAAGTGGCCTGCCGCAATGGGCGGCTAGCTCAATATAACAGCAAGGCAGGGCCGGGGATATTGCAATCTAGGCAGACAGTGATCGCAGCGATTGAAACCTTGTCTGTTTCTGGGCACTATTTGATGTTCTGGTAGAGGAGCGGCGAATGAGGCTGAGCTCTATCGATGCGAGTTTAGAAGGAACCGAGATGATAAAACCTATAAAGCACTCCGCTAGCGTGACCCTCGCTCTATTGCTGGCCTTCCACTCCCTAGTCGCATTGGCTCAGGGTTCGGCTGTGCGCCTGAATAAGGCAATCGAGTTGTTTGAGAACAATGAGACGGCCTTCGGCCTTCTGTCTTTCGACTATTCGCTTAACAATGCCCGGTCGCTTTCTCGTTCGGGCCTGGACTTCATTATTGTCGATATGGAGCATGCACCCTTTGACGTCGAGCGGATTCGTCAGTTCCTGTTGGGCATGACTGACAAACGGGCCATACTGGAAAAGGGCAACCTGCAGCCGAATGTTGTTCCCTTCGTGCGGATTCCGGCAATAGGCAGTGAAGATGTGCTGTCTCAGGTTAAGCAGGCGCTGGATGTAGGAGCCTACGGCGTCATGTTCCCTTCCATCAACAATGCTGCCGAGGCCGAGATGGCCGTGCGGGCAAGTAGGTATCCACAACTCAATGGTGTAGATGACTATGAGCCAGAGGGCCTTCGGGGCAGAAACCCATCTAATGCTGTCTGGTATTGGGGGATACGTGATTACCATGCAAAGGCAGATGTGTGGCCCCTGGATCCGAATGGTGAACTACTAGCCATAATTCAGATTGAAACTCCCGAAGGCGTCGCGAATATTGAAGAAATTATTTCCGTCCCGGGAACTGGGGTGATCTTCATCGGGCCCTCGGATCTAAGCACATCGATGGGCTATGCAAGCTCTTCAGAGCCCGCGGTTGAGGCCGCTATACAGACGGTGCTCGCAGCCTGTCTCGACCATGATGTGCCCTGTGCAATCACTACAAACTCTCGCACCGTGGAGCAGCGAATCGAGCAGGGTTTTCGATTTGTAACGGTAGGTCTAGATGGCGGACTTTCCCGAGGTGCGCAGGATGCGCTAGAGAGAGGGCGCGCCGCAACTGGCCGTTAGTCTTAGAAGAACTTTAGTTGAGCCCGAGTTAATAGGGAGCAAAGAGTTCTGAATTACTAATGCAATGGCCCCTTTCTAAGCCCCTGTATGCAGTCGTTGAATCAGTAGGAAGCATGAAAAATATGGAGCATGAAGTAGTAGGCTCACAATCTATCACTCAAATTACAATTATCGATGGCGATCAGTTTCAGTTAAAGCTGCTCTCTCATCAATTGTCTATTCAGGGGTATAAAAATGTATTCACATTTGATGTTGGCCAAACCGCTATCGATCATATGCGGGGTCAGGAATCAGCCTCCACTGTAGTCATTCTTGACTTAAACATACCCGACATGGATGGGCTCGAATTTTTGCAGCAATTGCTGGAAACGGGTTTCGACGGTGCTCTTTTCTTAGTCAGTGGCGTAGACAAGACAATATTGCACTCGGCAGATGCGATAGCGTCTTCCCATGACTTATGGGTGCTGGGTCATCTAAATAAGCCAATACAGCATGCGCAATTAGAAAAATATTTGAGTTTGCTTGATTTGCAGGAAAGCAAACCTCTAATTGATGAGGAAATATCCACCTATGAGGCGGCGAGATTTAGAAGTGCCATTGACTCCGGAGAGCTCATCAACTTCTATCAGCCCAAGGTGTCGCTTATTAGCGGCGAACTGGTTGGTGTTGAGGCGCTGGTGCGTTGGGAGCACCCCGATGACGGTCTAGTTCTGCCAGATAATTTCATAGATCTTGCCGAAGAGAATGAAATGATAGATGGCATAGCACAACAGGTGCTTAGTAGGGCCTTAATAGACAGTAAAGTCTGGAAAGCCGCTGGAATAGATATTACCGTTGCGGTGAATATCTCGATGTATAACCTGGATACGCGAGAATTTATTAGTTTCCTTGAGAATGAGTTACTGGCATCCGGTGTGAACCCGCAAGACTTAATACTTGAGGTTACTGAATCGAAACTCATGAAAGATTATTCCCTAGTGCTGGATCTGTTGACGCGGCTGCGCCTACGTAGAGTGAACATCTCGATTGACGATTTCGGTACCGGTCATTCGTCGATGGCACAGTTACGTGACCTGCCCTTTAACGAACTGAAGATAGATCGTAGCTTCGTTCACTCAGCCCATGATAATCCATCTCTGCGTGATATTTTCGATGGCAGTATTCGGCTCGCAAAGAGTCTTGGTATAAAGACAGTTGCCGAGGGAGTTGAGAACGAGGCTGACTGGCGATTTCTCGAGGGCTTCGATTGTGATCTAGCGCAGGGCTTCTTTATCGGGCAGCCTATGCAAGTGGCTCAGTTGAGTGAATGGAAAGTGCAGTGGGCTGAGCGCTATGCGAAGCTCAAGGTTTAGCAGGGCTATTCATTTGCTTCTTGGTGGTTGCGGTTATTCCCATTGGCTGAGTAAACCTTGGAAAGCAGAAGCTAGTTCATCAAAAGAGTTGTATTTTGCAGATGTCAGAGTCGCTATGCTGGCTATTGATTCGCTCGCGATAACTCACTGCGCAGGCCGAATCAACATGAAATTCTTGAATGATTTGTAATTCAAAGACATGACAGGCTCTGCCGTATTTTTTCTTTTTCTAGTTTGTTCTACTAATCTTAGAAAGTTTTCCATTTTGATAAAGAGTTAGAATTTCATTCGCCTCGGTCGGCGCTAGGATCTGCGTACCTCTTGCACTAGTAAAGTTACATTTTTCTACAAATTCCAGAATCTCGTAGGAGTTGACGTGAGCCGCACAAACTTTGATTTCGTTTTTGTATGCAACCGATGTGAGCGAGCTGTATAGAAACTCGGTTTCCATATCGCTATAGAAATTGTTCTTCTTGCTCAGGTGAGACATATCAATCACGATCCGGTCGATAGGCAGCTTGCCTATCAGTGGCAAAATATTCTCTCCTTCGCCCTCTGCTACGACATCAATCTTGAATCCCTTGATACGAAGCCGGGAAAGAATGTCTCTTACAATGTCTTTTTCATTGCTTAGGGATTCTTCCATAATTTCAATTGCAAGCCTCTCTCGCGGCACACGGTGTTGATCAGCAAACATGGCGAAGAAATCGGGTGTTGATAGATCCGTTAGAAATGCATCGTCCAAAGAGATAGCAATCGCTGGTTTGAAATTCTGATTGGCCCAAGCTTGTGCGTTCCTAAAAGATTGTGTGAAGAGAATCTTGCTCAAACCCTTGCCGATTCCCCAATCTATGCTCATCGTGGATAATTCGTGTGCATCGATGACGCGGCTGTCATCCAAATGCCACTGGGCGTGAACTCGCATGCGTAATGCACTCTCGTCCCGTAGTGCTTTGACCTGGACCTCGGGCTCATAAAGAATCGCTGGGCCAAAATCGAAGGGAGTGTCCGCAGCTTCGACCCCGGTCTGCGGGCTGGATTCCTCTTTAGCTCCCAGATAGGGGGATAAGGCAATCTGGATAGCATCGATAGACATCGGCTTGGTCAAGGTAGATCCGATATTTAAATTACTTTCATTGCCCAAGGATTGCACAGATGTGAGTGTGCGCTGGTCCATGCCGCTCATCAGAAGGATGCCAGACTTGCATCGGTTTTTGCCCAATTCCCGGATAATCTCAACGCCGTCGGAACCTGGCATACGCAGATCTAGCGCAATTACATCGGGCTTCATTCGATCAACTAAGCCCACTACCGTCGAGCCTTCTTCTACACAGGTGACCTCAAAACCGAGGCCTTCGGCAACCGCTTTTACTATTTCTCCGATCTCAATTTCGTCATCGGCAACCAGTAGAGAAGGTTTTGTAGGCATGATTCAACTCATAAAATAACGTTTAGTATCAGTTAGGTAAGTGCATTAGTTGGTGGGAAAATTGCCTTATGCTGGCCTTGTCCAAGAATAGTCGCTTCTAGACAATAAGACTGCTTTTCCGAGAATGCCACCATCTTCGTGGCTAATCCCCCCAATATTTTTGGATTGCAGGCTCTCCGACTGTGAACTGGGTCACACTTTGTAGAGGACAAGGAAAATAGGCCTTTATAGGATCAGCGCTTGGTCAGGCTGTAGGAGAGAGTGCACAGGCTACTGTTCTAGAGTGATAATTTCACCGCCAGCGCTATCGGCATCGGCCTGATCATGGGTCACGAGGATGCTCGGTAGACCCGAGGCGCGCAGTTTGGAGAAGACTAGAGTCCTCATTTCTGCGCGCAACTGGCTATCAAGTTTGGAGAAGGGCTCATCCAGTAACACCGCGTTTGGACTGGACAGCAGCAGCCGCAGCAGCGCGATACGGGATTCCTGACCGCCCGACAGCGTGCCGGGGTCACGCTCCTCGAAGCCGCCCAGACCTACTTCATCCAGTCCCTGGCGAATTAACGATGCTTTATCGGCACTACGATCATCGATAGCGAAGCGCAAATTTCCTGCGATCGATAGATGGGGAAATAGGAGAGGGTCCTGAAACAGTAAGCCGACTCGACGACGCTCGGCAGGAAGGGGGGTGATATCGTCTCCGTTAACAAATACCCCGCCGCTGGCCTCGAAGACGGGTGCCAGAAATCCAGCTATATAAGCGAGCAACGAAGACTTACCCGAGCCCGAGGGTCCCATTATTGTGAGCACTTCCCCGGGGCCTACACTGCTATCGACTGTCAGTAATTGCTTGCCGTTAAGCGCAATGCTTACCTTGTCTAGTTCTAGCTTGGACTCGCTCATCGAATCTCTCGCATTCCTGTTCTATTACGCCATAGTAGCCTGGGTACTGTTAGCGCCGCTAAGAAGCCTAACATTGGCAGTGAGAGCTGGACTACTGCCCATACCGCGATCAGGTTTCGGCTAGCGCCGGAACTTAGTGCTACCGCTTCCGATGTAATAGTAGTAATTCGTCCTGCACCCAACAGTTGTGTCGGTAGAAATAAGCTGATGCTAATTGCCATTCCAATGGCGATGGCCGTTAGGCAGGGTGCCAGTAATAAGGGGATTCGAATACGCCAGAACGACTTAAACGGGCTGGCTCCCAGCGTGGAGGCAACTTGCGACCAGCGGGGGTCCAATTGTCTATAGGCTTCTGAGAGTGATAAGAAAACATAAGGCAGCACAAATAGAAAGTGACCGAATATCACAAGGCTCATAGTACCCTGCCATCTCATGGATTCAGTTAACACGATAAAGCCAAACAGAAACACAATTTGAGGAACCAGTAATGGGAGATACAGCAACCACATTGCCGTAGCCCTCAGCTTCCCGGATTGTCGCTCTGACTCTAAAGTCGCCAACACCAACACCAAAGCCGATAAGGTAGAACCTACGCTGATCAGCAATGTATTCAGCAGCGGCGTTAACAAGTTCTGAAAATTGTTCGTCCAGTGCAAAAATGTCCATGAGGCGGGAAGCACAGAGGGATAGCGCCAGGGCCCCGCAAATGCATTCACCAGCAGAGCCACTAGGCTTCCCGTGATTACCAGCAAGACGATTGGCATGGCTCCGCGTCCCGAGAAAAACACTAGGCGTTCGCCGGTGCCGCGGTCACCAGTAGCTACCCAGAAGCGCCAGAGAACTGCGCATAGTTTCTCCAAGCATAGCCAAATAGTAATCGCAAGCAAACTCGTTCCCAGTTGCAAGATCGCGCCTGCCGCAGCCAGAAAACGGAAGTTGAGATCCGCGTCATTAAACCACGTTAGAACCCTAACACTTAATGTGGGAGGTAATGTAGGACCAAGGATAAGTGCCACATCGACAGTAGCCGAAGCAAAGACGATGACAGCTGCCACTGGCAATCGTATCAGGGGATATAGATTAGGCGCGATAACTTTCAGCCATGCAATAGTGGGCCGATATCCTAGTGAGCGGGCTAATTCGACATGCTTCGATGGCTGTAACTGTGGCAGAGCAGCCAGCGACATAAGTAACAGGAAGGGGACCTCCTTTACTATCAGTCCAAACAGTAAGGTTAGTCCCCATGTGTCATTTATAATGAGAAGATCAGGTGGCCGTTCCCAGCCACTAAGTCCCGGCGATATAAGGCGGCTTAACAAGCCAGATGGTGCAATCAAGAACGCGAGACCAAATGCTGCCGCAGCATGTGGGAAAGAAAGCAGTGGTGAAACGAGTCGCCGCATCCAGTTATCCAGCTTGCTACCACTGGCGCTCGCGAGATAAAGAAATACAAGGGCAAGCGCGATAAGCGGCGTTAGAACTCCCGATAGCAAACTAATTTGAATGCTTCTCTTAATGCCCGGTACTTGAACCAGCTCGCGCCATGCATCCAGGGAGAATTCCGTGCCGCCCAGGGTTGGGAAATAGCCGAAGGCAGGTAAAATGGCAATGAGTGTACCGAGCAGGATCGGTACCGCCAGCAGAATGAGTAGACTATGGCTTGCCCAGCGTAGCATCGTCTACCTTGCGCTATAGCGCTGAATCCACGCTCTCTCTAATGCGGGAGTCCACGAGGGGTGAGGCTCCTGCAACTTGCGATCTAAATCTTCTGCACTAGGTGCTGCCAGGTCCCTGGTAATCGTTTCGAAGGAGCGGCGAGCATTGCTGTCCAGATCGCTGATTGAAATTGCTGGTGTACTACCCATATGATCCGGATCACTGGCTCTGGCCTGTGCTTCTATTGAGAGCAGGAAGTTGGCCGTTACCATTGCCCCCGCCTTTTGACTCGCGTTGTAAGGTATGGCGAGGAAACTTACATTACTAATCGTGCCATTGCGCAAAACATAGCTTCGAACACTAGGCGGTAGTTCTCCGCTTCGTACCGAAAGCAGCGCCTCGTTTGGATTAAAAGCAAACGCGAGAGAAATTTCTCCATCTCCCATAAGCCGTCTCAGGTCTATAGCAGAGGCAGGAAAGTATCTACCCGAACGCAGCAGGCTTGGATGCAGCGCATCGAGGTATTCCCACAAGACCTGAGCTAGTCGTTCGAATTCGGCACTGGACACCGGTGCGTACAACGCAGGATCACGATCGGAGAGTTCAATAAGTGCCTGCTTCAGGAAAGTGCTGCCCAGGAATGCAGGTGGGCGAGGATAGGTAAACTCCCCAGGGTTCGAGATTGACCATTCCAGAATTTGTCGGATGTCCTGCGGGGGTTCTGCTAGCCATTGGCTGTCGTAGTAGAAGACAAGTTGTGCGCGAGTCCATGGCGACTCAAAGCCCTGAGTGGGCACAGTGAAATCCTCAAGCATCTCGGGAAAGCGGTCGGCATTAACAAGCTTGAAATTGGGCAACGACTCCGCCCAGGGGCCGTAGAGTAGATCGTTTTCCTTCAACGCGGCGAAGTTTTCGCCATTTATCCACAGCAGGTCGATGCTTCCATTGTCATCGTTGCCGGCTTGCCGCTGCGCTACGACCTTGGAGACTGCTTCGGCCGTATCTGAGATCTTCACATGCTGCAAAGTGATGTCATAGCGTTCAAGCATCAGCTCGCTAACCCAGGCTAAGTAGTTGTTGGTTCTTGGTTCGCCGCCCCAGGCATTAAAGTAAACGGTTTCACCACGCGCCTGCCGCTCCAACGATTGCCAATCAGAAAGGTCTATCGATTGCGCTGTGGCAGGCGATGTCAGCTGCAAGAGTATGCCTAGCAGAATAAATCGAATGGAGAAAGAATGAGTTTCCGGCGCTTCCATTAGATTCTCAGAGTACAAAAGCCAACAAGAAATTAACCTGTGCTCGCGAGAACGCCCAGACGCTGAGCGCGACGCTCGCGACGTCTTTCATCGAGTACTGAGCCCAATACTTCCACATGGAACTTATCGCAGCCAATGCAGAAATTTTCGTAGTCATCACCGGTCGGTGTGGTAGTTGCTGACTCCGCGATAAACTTGGCTTCATCCCAGCCGTGGGTCAATCCCATGCGTTCCGGTCGCCCGGCGTTGATAGCGTCTATCGCCGGGATGCCCGCAAGGTCGTCGAGAACTTCTATTAGCGGTTCTTCGGTCAGATTGCCCAGAGGGTGAGCTGTCTTGATACAGCAGGGATAAACATCTCCGGTTGGATCGATTGATACTTCAGAACCTGCATAGCCGTGTTGTAGAAAATTCAGTCCGCCAGACCATGCGTTGCAAAAATTATCTTCGATAGTCGCCTGAGAAAGCCCATTCTTCCATGCACGACCACGGGGCCATAACTTACCTATCCAGGAATCTTCACTAGCACCGAACATGCTGAAGATGGGTCCCGTCTCTAACATACGCTCATCAGGTTCTCCGTCGGCCTGTTTAATGCCGGCAGCCTCAAGCATCGCTATCACCTTTTCGGCCAGAACGTTCTTCTTGTCGCCTTCCATGCCAACATGAAAGTCATCCATCCCGGAGACCGAAATTGACCAGACATCACGGCTCAGCAACTCTTCGATAATCTTCGGCGTTAGTAGATCGCCCGTAGTCTGCACCACGACTTTTATGCCGCCATTGTCCTTATACTTCTCTTGCAGCGCCTCAAGCACAGGGTAGAGGATTCGTTCGCGCACCGGTTCGGTAAGCACATCGCCGCCAGATAAAATTATCTTGCCAGTTTTTTCAGTATAAGAATCGGGGCTCTTGGAATCATCACTCGGCTCAAGAAACGTCATGCGCGGAGGAAGGTTGGCGATGATCTTGGGGAAATTGGTTTCCGCTTCTTTCACAACATCTTCGAGTTCATCCCTGATATAGGGGCGAAAGCGGGACTCATAGCAATGCTTGCAGCGACGGTGGCAATGCCAGCAGAGCACGTAGTAGATCGATTCCATCAAATTTCCTTGTCTAAATGGCTTAACGTAAATCCGGGTATTGAGAGAGTGTCCAGCGCTCGAATAAGACCCGTATATGAACTAATACTTTCAGATAAAGGGCTTAGGGTAGCTTTCTCCAGCTAAGCGTACCCGTGGTTCGCCCGGAAGCGTTCTTTAGGGAGAGCTTTAGAAAGCCATCACTGAACTCGAAATGACGCACATTCTCACCACCCACCCATTCCGGCACCATGGGAGATCCTTCTACGTGATGAATCACAATGCTGTTATCAACATCGAATGAAACCTTTCCCCAGTAGGCAAAACCCCCGGTAATTCTCTCCTGCGAGTCTCGGTTTCGTTCTGGCAAGTCGCGGGGCATGCCCAGGCCAGACATATTGCCAAAAGCATCGTAGCTTAATCGACCCACGTAATTCATATCGATAGCGTCTCCCTGCTCGGGGAACTGAAAGTAGCTAACGAGTTCGAAATCTCCTACAAATTTCTGCTTAATTTCTTGCAAGGTTTCCGCCGCCTGAGAATTTATTGGTAACATTAACAATAAGACCGCAAGGCCAAAAGTTTGTTCTATGGTGTCGCCTAATTTTTTCATTACTTTGGCTCCTAGAAAAATGTTAACTTAAGCTCGTTCGAACCAAGATAAAATCGCAAAACATCGGACGTCGTAACAACTGAACTACAGCAATTTCTTCAAGTCAGGCTTGGTCACTTTGCCCATCGCATTACGCGGCAGAGCATCGATAATTTTTATTGCCTTCGGTATTTTGTAAGAAGACATCTTACCATCACACCAACTCTTAAGGTCCGCATACTCCATTGATGCGCCAGGCTTTAGGCCGATGAACGCCATGACAGATTCTCCCCATGTTTCATCTTCGACTCCGATCACGGCGCACTCCGCTATATCCTCATGGGTAAGTAATGTGCCCTCAATCTCCAGAGCGGATAACTTGTAGCCACCAGACTTGATAATGTCGATGGAGGAGCGACCCATGATGCGGTAGTAACCGTCATCAACGACAGCGACATCGCCGGTGCAGAACCAGCCGTCGTGAAAACTTTCCTTCGTAGCTTTCTCATTGTCCCAGTACTCGAGGAATACGTTATCACCCTTGATGCGAATCTCGCCCGGAGTGTTTTCCTCGCTAATCGGATTATGGTCTTCGTCGAAGAGTTGCGCCTCTACTCCCGGCAGTGCTTGTCCGACATGTCCGGCACGTCGTTCGCCAATGTAAGGGTTAGAAAGACCCATGCCGATCTCCGTCATGCCATAGCGTTCCAGTAATACCTGGCCGGTTAGTTCTTTCCATTGATTGAAGAGTTTAACCGGACAGGCGGCGGAGCCAGATATATTTAGACGCATAGGCCTGAAGCCATCGCAAATCTTGCTTACTTCACTGGCATCTATGGTGTCGAAGTACTGAATAAGTTTTACATAGATAGTAGGCACGGCCATGAAGACATTGTAGGTGCCTGCAACAATCTGTGCCGTAATTTTCGGAATATCGAATTTCGCAAACGGGTGCACGGTCGCGCCCGCCCACAGGCCGCAGCTTAGAATATTAATGATGCCATGAATATGGTGAAGTGGAAGAAATAGTGGAATGGAATCCTGATCGGTCCAGCTCCATGCTTCGACAAGCGTAGTAATCTGGGCGCGAATAGTCTTATGCGTACTCACAACACCCTTGGGCTTGTTCGTCGTACCGCTAGTGAAAAGAATCATCGCTCGACGTTCTGCGAGAATCGTCGGTAAGGCTCCAGCCTTCTCTGCCATAACGTCGTCGACGCTGACCAGTTCGATATTGAGCTGTGCACAGAGTTCGCGAAGTGATTCTTGATACTTACCGTTTGCGACCATGCGCGTCACACTTGCACAGCTGAGATAATGTTCTAACTCGGCGACGGCCGATGCGACATTGAGCGGAATAGCTATTCCACCGGCACGCCATATGCCATGCATGGTAGTCACGTATTCAATACTGGCTGGAATAAAAAAGGCGATACGCTCCTCGTTCAGATCGTCCTTGCCATTCAGCAATCCAGTGGCGAATTTATCGATACGCTGATTGAGCTCGGCATAGCTATAGCTGTTGTCGCCCTCAACTAAAGCTGTCTTGTTATTGGAATTATTTAGATGCGGAAAATTCTGATCTGACATTCTTAGCCTTTCCTTATACTGCGACATCGGGCAATCGAGCCGACGCCGTTAAAAGTTTCATGTTGTTACGTTCTTTGAAATATTAGAGTACGGCGTTGACGATGAAAAATAAGATCGAGGGGCCCAACAGGCATCCTACACCAGTATAGAAAGTCGCTGTCATTGCGCCGTAGGGTACGAGCTTCGGATCGGTCGCTGCCAATCCTGCGGCGACCCCTGAGGTAGTGCCCATTAGCCCGCCGAATACCATTGCCGATTGTGGATTGTCGAGACCAATTGACTTCGCAACCAGCGGCGTCCCTATCATTACCAGGATCGACTTGATGAGTCCTGCCGCTACGCTTAGCGCGATAATATCCGACTCAGCACCCAATGCTGAGCCGGTGACCGGGCCGACGATATAGGTTACGGCGCCCGCCCCTATAGTGGTGACTGTAACCGGATCGGTGTATCCATACAGCACGGCAACCACAGCGCCTACGATAAATGAAACGACAACGCCCGCGAAGATCGATACCACGCCAGCTAAACCGGCCTTCTTTAATTCGCTCAATTTCACGCCGAAGGCCGTAGCAACGATGGCAAAGTCGCGCATCATGCCGCCACCCATTAAGCCTATGCCCCCTAACAGAGTGATGTCAGCAACTCCCGTACTGCCTCCAGTTGCCCGCCCACCGAAATAGGCGGCAATTAGGCCCAGAGCGATTGCGATTGCCGAGCCGTGAATCCGGCCGTTGGTCAATCTGTCCGCCAGAAAATACGAAAGCCAAATAGTAATGCCGATAACGGCGAAGGCAACGACCAGCGAGTTGCGAACGAAAACTGTTTCGAGGATTTCCATTATTGCTTCTCCTCGATCGAAACCTTGCTGCCGCCGATCTTGCTGATAACAGGCACCAGTGCGAAGCTGACGATAACTGCGGCGACGCCCGCAACCACGGCCAGCATACCCCCCTCAAATGCCGCAACAACGTTCTGCCTAGCGGCCATGGCTACAACGATGGGAATATACATGGCAGACCAGAACTGAATTCCAGCACCCGAAGCTCCATCGACCAATGACTTGAACTTATCCGAATTGCTGGCGAGCACCAGAAACAGCATGGCGATTCCCACGCCGCCCACGTTGGCCTCGACATTGAGCGCCACACCTAAGGCCTCCCCAAGTAGCATCCCAAGAATCAAACAGGCAGAGAGCAGAGCAACACCGTAGACGATCATTTTGTATCCTTGTTTTTATTATTTAGGCTGCCGAAGCGGGCCGTAGAAGGCCTGATGATATGACGCAGCTGATTTTTGTGCAATTTGCTAGATCACGCGCCAATTCTAGGCTATTTGGCGCCAAATAGGGGCAATTTCGGGGTATCCGAATTGACACTAGTAGGGGTTTATAGCTTAATTGTGCTCCGGTTTGCCGGCGACACAGTTTCGCCTGCCTACTGCTGTAACCGCAAAAAATCAGCTATTTATCGCTAAAGAAGGCTAATCAAATGAGTAAATTTTCAAAGTCATTGCTCGTACTGCTCGGTATGGGTCTATTTTCATCGGCGGCGACAGCCCAGAACGTGACTACCGAGATTCTGGAAAATGCCCAGGACTATTCTGATCGCTGGGTTACCTATGGCAAGAACTACGGCGCCTGGCGCTATATGCCCGATGCCCAGATCAACCGCGACACCGTGGCAAACCTTCGACCCGTTTGGATCAAGCAAAATGGCGTAACCGGGGGTGCCTATGAAGTTACCGCTCTAGTTAACGATGGCCGCATGTACCTGACTACGGCGAACAGCCACCTGCTAGTTGTTGATCCCCTAACCGGCGATGAACTATGGCGTTATGACCACGACTTCGAGAATGTCGATCTGTGCTGCGGCCCGCATAATCGGGGCGTAGGGCTCCATGAAGACAAGGTATTCTGGGGCACTCTGGATGCGCATCTATTGGCCTTCGATGCTGCTACAGGCATTCAATTATGGGATGCGGAGGTCGGCGATCACCGCGAGTCCTTCTCCGTAACAGGCGCGCCACTAGTCGTTAAGGACATGGTTCTAATCGGCGTGGGTGGCGGTGAATACGGCATTCGCGGCTATATCGATGCCTACGATGTAAATACCGGTGAGCGTCGCTGGCGCTTCTACACCACCCCCGCCGAAGGCGAGCCGGGCAATGAGACTTGGCTGGGAGATTCCTGGAAGACAGGCGGCGCACCTACCTGGGTAACGGGAACCTATGACCCGGAAACTGACATGGTTTTCTGGGGCACGGGTAACCCTTGGCCAGACATCAACAACGCGGTAAGAGCCGGAGACAATCTGTATTCCAACTCTGTTGTTGCCCTGGATGCCGATAGCGGCGATCTACGCTGGTACTTCCAGACATCGCCAAGAGATGAATTCGATCACGATTCTACGTCCGAGCCGATGATCATCGAAGAGATGTTTAACGGGCAAATGCGCAAGATGATTGTGCAAGTTTCCCGAAATGGGCACGTCTACGCACTCGATCGCATGAATGGCGACTTTCTCTATGCCGGCGAGTACACGCGAGTGAACTGGGCTGAGCGTGATGAGCGCGGCAAGCCAGTACTGAAGCAAGAGTTGTATGAACCTGCAGATACCATGGTTTTCCCTGGTCTATACGGCGGCAAGAACTGGCCGCCGGCTTCCTATAGCCCAGACACACATATGCTCTATATCCCTACTACCGAGTGGGGGACGCGCTTTATTCGTCGCGACGGCGAAGGCCGGCCCGGCACCATGGACCTGGGTGGTATTCCACAGTTCGATACCACGGGTACCGGATGGGTGGTGGCCTTCGATATGCTTAGCGGAGAGATCGCCTGGCAGAAAGAGATGCCGGGTAACTTCAACTGGGCAGGCACGCTGTCCACTGGCGGCGGACTCGTTTTCTCAGGCGCCCCAGATGGCCACGTCTACGCCATGAACGATGAGACAGGTGAAGTCCTATGGAAGTTTCAGACTGGAAGCGGCATCTATGCGCCACCGACTAGCTTCACAATCGATGGCAAGCAATACCTGGGCGTCGCCTCCGGCACACGCAATCCTGTGACACGCGCAGGTGTTGCTACGGGTATCGCTACCGGCAACTATATTCTGTTTAGCCTCTGACTCTGGATTGCTGGAACTAAGATAAACAGAACGCAGACAAATACACGTAAAGAGATGGAAGACTAAATTGAAATTATCTGCTGTATTACTACCGACGCTGAGTATCAAAATAGTGATAGTCGCTGCTGCTTTAAGCATGGCGTCGGCGGCTTCCTTCGCCGGTGTTGGTGAGGGTCAGGAACTCTACAATGCCTACTGTCAGATCTGTCATGGCGCTCTGGGCGAAGGTCAGACAATGGGCAAGCCTCTGACCGATGGTCCGGCGAATAGATTGCTGGATCAAGAGCTTATCGATGTTATCACCGATGGTCGTGCGGGTACTGGCATGGTTGCCTGGGAAGGTTCGCTTAGTGAAGTGGAAATCTTCGATATCGCTAGCTATATTCGCAACCTGCAGGGAAAGCCAGCCTTGAACCTGGACGATAGTGACTCCGGCCCCAGTGATGACCCTCTCGTCATAGCGGGCGAGCAGCTGTTCAATGGTTCCGCCGATTGTGCCACGTGCCACTCTTATGGTGATAAGGGGGGGAGTGTAGGTCCATCGCTAGATGGCCTTGGCAATCGATTGGACGATGATGCACTGATGCAGGCCTTGATGAATCCATCCGCAACGATCGTTAATGGATTCGAGGCAAAAGAAGTCGAGCAGGAAGACGGTACCGTAGTTCGAGGTCGCTATAGGAACGACTCTGAGCTAGCTGTACAGATTCAGAGCGAGGATGGCCGGCGCTGGGTGACCTATTTCAAGGAGCGGGTAAAAGCGGTTAGAGATTCACAAGAGTCACTAATGCCCGATAACTATGCCAATCTGGCTGCGCAGGAACAGCAGCAATTACTGGCATTCCTGAAGTCCCTGTAAAGAATCATAAGAGGAGTCTCGCGCAAATCTGTGAAGCTTTGAACTGAGAAAACAATTCGTATTGGCCCATAAAACAGGAAAGTAATTGCTAGGCCTGTGGGAGAAGATGAATTGACCTTCCCCGATTTATTCTAGAAAACTTATACTAATAAAGGTAACACTATGGAATTTAATGCCGCGGAACTCACCGCACTGGCAATTCCTTATGGCATAAAGCTGGTCTCTGCTCTAGTTACACTTCTAGTGGGGCTGTTTATTGCGAACATGCTGGTCTCGCTCACAAAGAAACTTCTAAACAAGGGCGCAGTCGACCCTTCTCTTACTAGCTTCCTGGGAAGCATGGTCGCCATCCTGCTGAAGGTGATGGTCTATATCACGGCCCTAGGCATGTTGGGCGTTGAGATGACATCCTTCATCGCCATACTCGGTGCTGCTGGTTTGGCGGTTGGCTTGGCGCTATCCGGTACCCTGCAGAATTTTGCAGGCGGCGTGATGATACTCTTCTTCAAGCCTTATAAAGTCGGCGATGTGATTGAGGCGCAAGGCTATACGGGAGCGGTCAAAGAGATACAGATATTTGTCACTATCTTAACTACTCCCGATAACAAGACTGTATTGATTCCCAATGGTCCTTTAGCTACAGGGTCTATGATCAATTATTCCACGCAGGAAACCCGTCGGGTCGATTGGGAATTTGGAATTTCCTATGGTGATGATGTCGACAAGGCCTATGAGGTGTTGAATAAATTGATCGCGGCCGATGAGCGAATCCTGAAAGATCCGGCGCCTTTCATGGCCTTAAAAACTCTTGCCGACAGTTCGGTAAATATTGTGGTTAGGGTCTGGGTAAACGCACCTGATTACTGGGGCGTATTCTTCAAGATGAATGAAGATGTGTACAAGACTTTTGGCGATGCGGGTCTCTCTTTCCCATTCCCGCAAATGGACGTGCATGTCAGCAAAGAGACTTAATGCTTCTTAACGAAAAGGCGTAGTAAGAAGCATCTAAAACAGGAAAAAAAGAATGCCTGAAAATATGAAGATGCCGACAGCCAAAGCCATGCCGTAAAAAATAGTAGTTATTATGTATTTCAGCAGGGTTATGCCATAACCCTGCTGGAAATAATTCTTTAGACTCATGTATAGCTAAACCCACATCCATATATATACAGCAGTACCTAGGTAGCCAAATACAGGACTGATAATCGGCAGCTCACTTGTCGCTATCATGTCGTTAAGCATGTTGACGAACACGACTAGAATGATGAACGCGTGGTTGTGTAGCGTTAGCACTAGATGTTCTACGTAGTAGTGTCCCGTGCGGAAGTAAATTATTTTCTGGATAAAGGCCAGCAACGGAATCATAAACAAAATAAAGAAGGTGATATATTCCAGATAGCCCCGTAAAAACTCGCTAGGGTTCTCTAGCAGTATATTTACATTCTCCTCGGCTTGAGCGCGCATTACCCTGCGCAGATTCACGTTGGTCTGTGCATCGAAGAAGGGTAGGTTGATTGCATCAACAAAAGCTAATATCCCTTCTATGTCATTCTCTTCGTCATTTTCGTCAACAAACTCGTCTCCAAAACTAGAAAATGGGTCATCCTCCACATTTACATCGGTTCCGATTCTAATGAGTGGCTCATCGTCTGGAGTGGTCGCAATGTCTTGCCCTGTGGCTTCTTCGGTTTCACTTTCAGTTAGGGCGTTCTCGATGGACTGCACCGAGCTATAGAAGCTAACCAGCAGAAAGAATGAGACACTTATTACTAAGAACAGTCGCAGCGGTGTACTATAGCGAATGCGTCTACCATTGAAATATTCAGTACACAGGAATGCTGGCTTGGTGAGCAAATAGAATAGGGTGCGAAAGGCGCGACCATCCAATTCGAAGAGAGATTGAACAGCCTCTCGGCTTAGCTTGAAGAAGGGGCGTCGCAGTTCCTTCGCCTCCTGCCCACAGTTCCCACAATAGTTGCCCGACAGCGGATGTCCGCAGTTGAGACAGTGCTCATGGTGCTGGTTTATTTCCTGTGTCTTATCAATAGCCTGACATTATGCCCTATACAGCGAGAGTCCCATTCCTATTTTCTATCGGTTGCGTAGAGCTGATCTAAACCTGCTGGATCCAGGGCTCGCGAATTAGGTGCGGGTCATACCGTCTAGGCAAGTGAAATTTTTCTAACAGGTAGTGGGTTAGCTGCGAGAGTAGGATCCTAAAACATTCCCTCCCCCCAGACCCGAAGGGTCCAGAGGGTGGGAAGTCTCAAGGAGCACCTCGGCGCAGAGTGAGGCGTGGCGACTGCGCCGGAGTGATTGCAAAACATGAAGAAATCATTATCTTGCGTTGCGGAACAGACAATACCACCATATGTAGATAATCTCAAGAGATTTGGCTTGCGCAGGGCCAACTGCTTAAGGGGGACATCTCCGTCAATAAAACGCTGCTCTGAGACCTTCCTAATATACTAAAGTTATTACTTTACTATATTGGAGAAAGCTTATAAGCGCTCGATATTGGCGTTGGAGAGAGGAGGAATTGCAGCGTGCTGGCAGCTAGTTTAGAACGCAATCAGGATTGCGTCCCTGGCTTCTCGCAGAATCCCTCAGTGTATTTGCCGCGGGCATGAGAAGCCTCAATTCAGCCATGCGCGAAGAAGGCGACGGGTGAGTGGATAGAAGCTCGGGAGGCCTCGGGCCACCATCTGCGCTCATATTCATCCACAGGTTGATGCTCTCTTCGGGGTTGAATCCAGCCTCTGCCATTAGAACAACACCGATGGCATCGGCTTCGCTCTCCTGAGTGCGGTTAAAAGGCAGGAAGATGCCGTAGCGCGAACCCACATCTAAAACCTGCAGCGTCGTATCGGAGGCGCCGAGAATCTGCGCGGCGGCCACGCCTACGCTTCGCAGGGCCGATTGGCTGGCGCGTTCATTGCTGTGATTGGCCAAAACATGCCCGACTTCGTGCGCCATCACCGCGGCTAATTGATGTTGGTTGACAGCAACGCTATATAGGCCGTTATAGACGCCAATTTTTCCGCCCGGCAAAGCGAAGGCATTCGCTTGCTCGTTGTCGAATACCGTGACCTCCCAGTCGAAGCGAGACTGATCTTCCGGATCTAGAGCCGTTACCACATAGTTGGCGACGCACTGGGCGTATTGAAGCTCTCGGGGATTGTTCGTTGCCGGTATCTCGGCCTGCATCTCGCGGTAGGCACTAATTCCCTGCCGCGCCATATCGGCATCGGAATAGAGCACCACCTGACGTCTGTCCAGTGGGGAGCTGGTGCAAGCAACAAGAGAAAATAGGAGTGTGCAGATTGCGCTAAGTCTTCTCATAACTCGTAAACAACTCTTAACCGATTGAGCATTCGACGATAGAGAAGTATAGCGCAGACCCAGTTCTATCTGTCTAGAAATTACACTGCTCCGCTTCAAGCTGTACACGAATTTCATTGCCCTGTTCATCGACAATTCTTTCAAAGCAATTGCCTTCGAGGTCGCGCAGAAGACGCCGGCCGCTGGCAACGGGCGTGGCACTGCGAGAGCTTGAATTGTCCACATAGATAATCTCACGGGTTCGCGTTACCGGGGGG
>CAJQHM010000021.1 GCA_905478195.1 uncultured Pseudomonadales bacterium | reverse complement strand
TGGATTCGGTCAAGAAGAGCGGACGAAGTAGACTTAAGATAGGGTTGTATCTGGCTTTTATCGCCAACCAGACAGATAGAGAGATCGGAATTTAATTCGAGGGCATGCAAAGCGGCAGGAAGGGTAACCTTAACCCCCCCTTCTCCGCCCATAGCATCGATGGCTATGCGCTTAGACAAACTCAAGGCTCAGAGCTCTAGTCTTCGCCCAGATCCAGTACTTTCTTGCCTTTGTAGAATCCGTCAGCCGTTACATGGTGACGACGGTGAATTTCACCGGTGGTTTGATCCGTAGATAAGGTCGGTCCTGTGAGGGAATCGTGAGTTCGTCGCTTGCCACGCCGTGAACGGGTGACCTTGCTTTTTTGAACTGCCATTTCAGTCTCCTAATACAAATTCTTTGTTAAACATTTCAAGTGCTTGAGTCATTATCTTTAAGCGATCTAAGCACTGCAAACGGGCTTTCTTTAGAGGCGGAGCTAGCTGCGTCCTCCTCAATGTGCGCGCCTGACACATAATTCTTTAAACTCAAGCAGTCACCACTATCGTGGTAACTCACCAGGGGCATACAAAGTATCAACTGCTCTTCGACCATTTCGGCCAAGTCCAGCTTATGATCCTCGCAAATCCAGGGATCATATTCAGCGTCCAATTGCTTAGCCGCCTCTTCATCTCTCACCAGTGCCAGATTTATGTCGTCCGCAAGCGCTATAGCTAGAGGTTTTAGACAGCGCTGACAGAAAACATTTACCTCGGCCCGCAGACTCCCCGAGATTAGCCGCTCTTTCGCGTTATTGAGCGAAAATTTCAGCTCAATCGACACAGAACCGTTCTTATCCGCTAAACTTTTACAGAATCGAGGCAGTCTGTCTAAACTCAAAGTTCCACTGATATTCCCCTCTTGGAGGAAGATCTTACGGGTGTCCGCGTAGGCTGGAATAGAGCTATCTGACATCAGGCGCGCATAATAGGCGTATGGCCGCCATCTGTCAAAGATTTATGTAAAGGTCGGCACTGTGGATAACTGATTCAACTACCTGTATTTAATCACTTTTATCCAATTTTCGAAGCAAAGCATCTAGTTGATTTGGTATTGGCGCCTGCACACTTACCGCTGCGGCGCCATTCGGCATTTCAAATTCGATTTTCCACGCATGCAGACAGAGGTTTTTGACCTTCTCCAGGGCGGCATTTTTCGTCTTCGCCGTGTATTTGTCATCCCCCACTATGCCGTTTCCAGAGTGCTGGCAATGCACGCGAATCTGATGCGTCCGGCCAGTTTCAGGCATAGCCTCAAGCAAGGTAGCCCCCTCGAACCGCTGCTTCACAGCGAAGCGGGTCAGCGACGGCTTGCCACTATCGCGCACCCGAACAATGCGCCCACTATCGCCAAGGGGATCTTTTTGTAGTGGTGCAGCGACCACCTCTAAGGAATCTGGCCAGGTTCCATGAACCAAGGCTAGATAATGCTTTTTGACATTTTTAGCTTTAAGTTCTCGCTGTATATGCCTTAAAATAATGGAGTTTTTAGTTACGACAAGACATCCAGTAGTGGCCCTGTCGATCCTGTGAGCAAGCTCGAGCTCAGCCCATTCGGGCTTGCACTGACGCAGTGCTTCGATCAATCCCATAGCCACACTGGTGCCCCCATGAACCGCCATACCCGCAGGTTTATTTATCACCAATAACTGCTCATTTTCAAAGAGGATGCTGCCTAAGAGGAACTCCTGCAGCGCTGGGCTTGGTTTTCCGACCTGCGGGCTGTACTTGGACGTATACGGCGGAATACGCACCTTATCACCCATCTCCAGCTTGTGCTCTGGCTTACAGCGCTTATTGTTGACCCTAACTTCGCCCCGACGAATTATTCGGTATATGCGTGTTCTGGGCACGCCCTTAAGCTGTCTAATCAGGAAGTTATCGAGGCGCTGGCCAATATAGGCCTTTTCAACTCTTACCAACTGCACACCATCGCTGGCATTACTTTCGCTATTCACGGCCTTCCTCTGGCTAGGGTGAGAAAATTCGGAGTTTCGGTATCTTACACCAATCTGCGCCTCGAATAATGGTGTACAATTCTCTCCTTTTTGCACATGTCTAAATCCATGAATACCCTGAAACTAACACTGAGTCAGATCGCCGGCGACGCACTAAGCGAAGCCTCTGGCCTCGAAAATTGCGACCCCAATGTCATCACCGCTTCTAAACCGGAGTTCGGCGACTACCAGAGCAATGGCGTCATGTCGGTCGCCAAGAAGATTGGCAGCAAACCCAGAGAGCTAGCCAATCTAGTAGTCGAGGCGATCGCAGCCCAATCTAACCCCCTCATCGAGAGGCTCGAGGTTGCAGGCCCAGGCTTTATCAACATTCATCTGTCCGATGCCGCATTGATTCAACGTGCCAATGAGATCGAGGGCGACCTGGGGAAACTGATCCCGCAAGCCGATGCGCCAAAGAAAATTGTTGTCGACTACTCTTCCCCGAATTTAGCTAAAGAAATGCATGTGGGACATTTGCGCGGAACGATAATCGGAGACTGTCTAGCTCGCGTGCTGGAAAGACAGGGCCACGAAATAATTAGACAGAACCACGTGGGCGACTGGGGTACTCAGTTCGGCATGTTGATTTCCTATATGCGAGAGATAGGCGAAGCACAGGGAGATTTACCGACACAGCTCGCGGATCTTGAATCCTTCTATAGAGCGGCGAAGCAGCGCTTCGATGAAGATCCGGAATTTGCGAATATCGCGCGCTCTAGTGTGGTTAAGCTGCAGGGTGGTGACGAGGAACATCTAACCGCCTGGCAACTATTCATCGATGAATCACTGAAGCACTGCCAGGCAGTCTACGACAAGCTTAACGTTACCCTGAGCCGTAAAGATCTAAAGGCCGAGAGTTTCTACAATAAAGAACTCGAGGGAGTGGTTAAAAAATTAGAAGACGCCGCCCTGCTCTCTGTTTCCGATGGCGCACGCTGCGTGTTCTTACCCGAGTTTACTGGCAAAGATGGTGAGCCACTACCAGTTATCATCCAAAAGACGGACGGGGGCTATCTTTACGCGACTACTGATCTCGCCGCTGTTGCCTACCGATCATTTACTTTACAAGCCGACCGCTCCTTGTATGTCGTAGACGCAAGACAGTCACTTCACTTTCAACAAGTATTTGCCGTTGCGCGCGCAGCAGGATTTGCCTCCGAGAATATTTCGCTAGAACATATCGCCTACGGCACAATGATGGGAAAAGATGGACGCCCGTTCAAGACGCGCTCGGGAGATACCATAAAACTCGTAGACCTCTTAGACGAAGCCATTCGGCGCGCGCATGAATTAGTAGCCGAAAAAAATCCTGGGTTAGAGGACGCAGCCTATTCAGAAATAGCGGAAAAGGTCGGCATTGCCGCAGTTAAATACGCAGATCTGTCAAAGAACAGAACCAGTGACTATGTCTTCGATTGGTCTAGCATGCTGTCCTTCGAAGGCAATACTGCTCCCTACCTGATGTATGCCTACGCAAGAATTCGTAGCATACTGAGAAAGCAGGAATCGGGGCTGGAAAACATACAGATCACAACTGCTACAGAAGCGGCTGAGAGAAATCTACTATTGAAAATATTGCAGCTGCCTGAAATTGTCGACATGGTTGCAAGGGATTGCTACCCGAATTTTCTCTGTAATTACCTCTATGAACTCGCGGGCTTATTCATGCGCTTCTATGAGTCATGCCCGATATTGAAAGCCGAGCCCGAACTGCGAGATTCGCGACTGGCGCTAAGCGCTCTCGCAGCTGCAACGCTGCAACAGGGCCTCGGTCTTCTTGGAATAGAAACTCTGGAACAGATGTAAGCCGAGATAGATAAGAGCGTCACAGTGAGCAACAGCTTCTGCGACGCTCTTTCAGAGCTAAGCCCAGGCCTAGTCCACCAGCTCTAACAATAGCTTATTGAGTCGCGTGGAAAAATCCGCTGGATCCTCCAGCTGTACACCATCCGCTAGCCCGGCTTGGCCGAACAATATTGATACGATGTCGCTAAAACGATCCTCATCTTTTTCCTGGTCCAACTTGACTACCAGAGGGTGAGCTGGGTTGACCTCGAAGATGGGCTTGGTCTCAGGTACCGCCTGTCCCGATGCCTCCATTATCTTGCGCATCTGCATACCCATATCAAAATCATCTACTGCCAAGCATGCCGGCGAATCTGTTAATCGATGAGTCAGGCGCACTTCTTTCACTTTGTCGCCTAGATCTTCCTTAATGCGCTCTACCAGTTTTCCGAATTCTTTCTCGGTCTTCTCTTGTACTTCTTTGTCCTCATCATCTTCTAGCTTACCAAGGTCTAATTCACCACGGGTAATATCCTGGAACTGACGTCCATCAAACTCTTGCAGGTGACTCATCAGCCATTCATCGATGCGATCATGCATTAGTATCACTTCGATACCCTTCTTGCGGAAAATTTCGAGATGAGGACTGTTTCTGCCTGCTTTTGCAGACTCAGCAACGAGAAAGTAGATCTTTTCTTGACCCTCTTTCATACGTGATACATAGTCTTCTAAACTCTGGTCTTGAGCATCGGCGTCGGAATGAGTTGTGGTGAACTGCAGTAACTTCGCAATTTTTTCCTTGTTGCCAGCATCTTCCGCAGGGCCTTCTTTCAAGGCCTGACCAAATTCGCTCCAGAACTTATTGTATTTATCCTTGTCCTTCTTGTGCATCTTTTCTAGCATGTCCAGGGCACGCTTGGTCAGTGCGCTGCGCATGGAATCGACAACCGGGTCTTTCTGCAATATTTCACGCGAAACATTCAAGGAAATATCATTGGAATCGACGACGCCTTTCATGAAGCGCAGGTACAGCGGCAGAAATTGTTCGGCGTCGTCCATAATGAAGACGCGCTGAACATAAAGCTTTAGGCCGCTTGCAGAATCTCTGTTCCACAGATCATAGGGCGCGCGAGCAGGCACATAGAGAAGACTGGTATATTCAAGCTTCCCCTCGACTTTGTTATGACTCCAATCCAAAGGGTCTTCGAAGTCATGACTGACCGACTTGTAGAATTCCTTATATTCTTCTTTTTTTACATCTTTTCGCGAGCGTGTCCATAGGGCCTTCGCCTGGTTTACAGCTTCGTATTCTTTCTCGGTGGGTTTCTCCACCACTTTCTCAGCGTCTTCAGCATCATCAGGCTCTTCAGCGCCGAAGCTCTCTTTCTCCATCAGAACGGGGATGGAGATGTGGTCAGCATATTTTTTCACTATGCTACGGAGACGAAAGCCCTCCGCGTATTCCTTCTCTTCATCCTTAAGATGTAGCGTGATCTGCGTTCCGGCCGTGGCTTTGTTTGCCTCATCAATAGAGTAATCTGCCTCGCCCTTGGAGACCCATAGAGTCGCTTCGTCTTCGGGTGTTCCCGCCTTGCGAGTCAATACTTCGACTTCATCTGCAACTATGAAGGCCGAGTAAAAGCCAACACCAAACTGTCCTATCAGTTGCGAATCTTTCTTCTGGTCGCCAGTGAGCGACTCCAGGAATTGAGCTGTGCCCGATTTCGCAATAGTACCCAAATTGCTGATCACTTCATCCCGTGTCATGCCGATGCCGCTATCGCTGATCGTTAGGGTGTTCTTTTCAGCATCAAAATCTATTTGAACCTCAGGCTCCCCGCCACTAGTAAGTAAGTCCGGCTGTGACAATGCTGCGAATCTGAGCTTATCAGCCGCATCGGAGGCGTTAGATATAAGCTCTCTTAGGAAAATTTCCTTGTTGCTATAAAGAGAGTGAATCATTAAGTGAAGAAGCTGTTTAGCTTCTGTCTCAAATCCTCTGGTTTCTGCGGTTTTTGTAGCCATCTATCTTTCCTCGTCTATTCTGCCGTCTGGGACTGTATCTGCTCTCATAAAAAAACCCAATCTGTAGCATTCACTACTAGATTGGGTTCTATTTATGGGGGCTTAGCCTAGTTTTTCAAGCTGCCCTGCACTGCAATATGCTATTGAAGTGGCGGATAAGGCTGATAGAAATCGATGGCATCGGCCTTTCGGCTGGATATGGTTGCGTAGTAAGAGCGGCGGCCATCAATAGCGCGCATGAAGTCCTGCGCAGATTTACGCCCTCGCTCATCGCCCGCATCGGCAGCTTCCCTTGCAGCTTCCTCTGCCTCATCAAAATTCTGCAATTCAAGCATCGCCCTGGACAGAAACATTAGGGTATCTGAGCGATCGTTGAGGTCGCCCTTATCGATAGCTGTGCGAAACGCCTCGGCTGCACCTTCATAATCGTGGAGTACGTAGCGAATATAGCCCAAGGTGTCGTAGCCGTTGCCGGTCTCATCAGCCTCTGCGGCTTCCATTGCAGGTTCCAGCGCCTCATCGAACTCGTTTGCCATCAGATGCATCTGAGTCAGTCGAGTCAGGTTCTCCTCGTCTTTTTCCACAATCTCTTTCTCGATACCTTCGGCTAAAATTTTCCCACCTGAATAGGGAAGATCGATACCAGCGAGTGACTGCGCAAGGTTAATATAGCGCGTGTCATCGTCCATCATCCCTTTCAGATAATAGAGATTTAATGCCTGCAGGCCTCGATCATCATTCTCTAAACCGGCATAGATAGCACTTAGGTTTTGCCAATCTGTCTGATTATCGTACAACACTATCATTGTCTTTGTGAGATCCAGAGCGGACTCAAAGTCTTCAAGCGTAAAATACAGGCCATTAAGATAAGAATAGTCTTCACGCTCTAATGTCTCGCCGGCATCCAACAACAACTCCATGCGAGCTATCCAAAAAGGCTTAGCTTCTTCGAAGTTCTCTAACTGATAATGTGCATAGGAGAGGCCACGGTAAACAATTTCGTCTTCCGTATCTGATAGAATACGCCATTGCTCATAGTTATCGATCGAACCCTGCCAATCTTCTTCAGATGCATACAGCTGCCCTAAAGAGCGGTGAGTACGTAATCGAATATCGGCACGCAGAGTCTCGATCTCCAGCATCTGTTGAAAGATGCCAATAGCACCTGGATAATCTTCTGTATTGAGATAGTAGTTCGTGTAGAAGTTAAGAAGGGTAGATTTCTCAAAATCGTTCATACGCTCGAATCGACGCTCATAGAGGTCATCTAGCTCTATCTTCGCTTGAACGAGATCAGGTTCATCCTCTTCATCTTCCGGTTGCATTAATTCCTGAATTTCTGTTATGGCACGCATTACTGCGGGCCCAAGAGTGCCCGCTGATCTTGCCTGTGGTGGAGCTCTCTGCTCTTCACCAGCCATAACAAACTGCGAAGGCAACAAGACCACGCTAAGTATAGCTGCGAGAAATCCCAGCTTAAGCTTGTTGAGTATTCTCATTGTTAATTATCCTCGAGTTCATAGCGAAATACGTACTGTACACCTTCGACAGCAACTCCCTGCCCATCTACTACGCGCGGCTGAAATTTGAAGCGTGTCGCTGCTCGTATAGAGGACCGGTCGAAAATGTTACTCGGCTCCGCATCAACCACAACAATGCTATCTTCTTCCACATTGCCCAGACCATTCACCGTAAAACTTACCAAACACCATCCTTCAATTCCGCGCTGTGCTGCACGCGTCGGATATTGCGGCGCGATCGCTACGAGTGGCAAAAAGTCACCATCAGTTGCTGAAATAGATGCATTGCTCAGCTGCAAGCCAGTATCTATTTCGATCGAGGCACGCTCGATGTTCAGAGAAGGACCATCTGACAAATTGACTTGCCTATCAGGCACTTCTTCAACAACTTCGGTGTCATCCTGAATTGGTTCAGGCTTGTCGATCTCTTCAATAACTTCCAGTTCAATTTCCGGCATCGTAGCATCAACAATCTTCACAACTGTAACGCGCTGATCGAGCTGCGCTCCCGTCGCAATCAAGGCCTGCATAAAATAGAATAGACCTAGTGTGATACCAGCCGCCATTACCATGGATAGAGCCCATCTAATTACTATCATAGTCTATGCCTCCGCTGAAATTGAAACGTCTGAAATATTGGCTTCGCGCGCTGCTTCTAAAATAAGCATGACCTGTTCGTTGGCAGAGTCGCCGTCAGCCTGAATAATTACGGCTGAATTTGGTGCATCGGCCAAACGTAGCTCAAAACGAGACCTAATAAATCTTGGGTCGATCTGATCACCATCGAGCCAGATGTCACCCGATGGACCCACTGCGATAAGTATCAAGTCACCCTTTTTACCTTCAGCAGTAGATGCTTCTGGCTTGGTTACTTCGATACCAGCTTCACTAACGAATACTGAAGTCACAATAAAAAATATGAGAAGGATAAATACGACGTCCAGCATTGGGGTGAGATCAATTTCACCTGCTTCTTCCTCGTCCCTCTTCTTCATTAAACCTGATTTCATGGTTTCACCTTGAATTAACTAATTAGTCGCTTAACGGTAGATGATCTTCAAGCAGTTCTAGATCTCTATCTACTTTTGCTTTCAGGTAATTTGATGCAAATATGCCTGAAATAGCGCCAACCATTCCGGCCATTGTCGGAATCGTGGCCATAGATACTCCGCCAGCCATCGACTTAGCATCACCACCACCGGTTACGGCCATAACAAAGAACACATTGATCATCCCGGTTACCGTTCCAATCAGCCCTAACAAAGGACATATCGTCACCAATACCTCAATGATCGGCAGTGTGTTACGTACGTCTAATGAAATCTTTGAAATCATCATAGTGCGAATCTGATGAGCACTCCACGACTTGGTGTCTGCGCGCGCATTCCACTCGGCCAATGTGTTCTTCACATTGGCCTTGTGGGTAGTGTTCAGATACCAGATTCTTTCGAATACGAGTGACCACTTTACCAGGAGCAACATGGCGATAACTGTCAACACAGGACCGCCTCGTGCCATGAAAAGTGATACCGCGTCGATAATATCCAGAAATGCAAAATACATAGTATCTTCCTCGGCTTTACCGGATTACCCAGCTGACTGTTCGGCCTTCTGCGCAATCATTCCAGTAGCCTGTTCTTCCAGGATGTGAATGATATTGTCAGCACGGCTCTTAACAACTGTGTGCATGAAGATTGTTGGAATAGCCACAACAATACCTAGCACCGTTGTCATCAATGCAGATGAAATACCGCCTGCCATGATTGTCGGATCACCAGCACCGTACACGGTAATTTGCTGGAACACCTGAATCATACCGGTAACAGTACCCAGCAATCCGCCTAGAGGAGCAATAGTCGCAATCATCTTGATTAGCGTCAGCATGCTTTCCAGTGACGGCGTCTCTTGCAGAATCGCCTCACCTAGCTTCAGTTCCAGCGTCTCTGTATCAGCGGTCGGATTTGACTCCGCTACTAGTAGCACACGGCCTAGAGGATTGCCTTTAGAAGCCTTATCGCTCTTAAGCTGACCGCGAACTTTTATAGACACTAGCGACAGAATAAGCAGTCGTAGGAAGCCAATGAGGATACCGACCACACCGACACCGATGATGATAAATCCGATAGTGCCTGAATTGTTTCTCACCTGTTCTTCGACAGAGGGGAAGTTGACCAGGTTAGCCATTACCTGCCCGCCAACACCACCTGTAGGGTCGATGCCTACACTAGTGAATCCACCAGTGGAACTTTCCAACGCGGCTGCTGCTGATAGGATGCCCGCTGCTGGTTGCTTGGGCAGAACCTGAAAATGCCCTATATCACCGTCGTAACTTAGGTATTCACCTTCAGACACCACGTTGTAGAGTCCGATTCTGGTTACGCTGCGATTAACAGTTTCGCCTGTAGGCAGCGATACGTCCGCATTAAAGGTAGCTACGCGTGCTGACTCTACGACTTCTTGCTGCATGTAAAACCAAAAGCGCTCTATTTCTTCTGGGTTCAGCTGCTCGATAGTACTACCGGCTTTTGCAATGAAGTCTTCTAGATATTCTGAACGGCCTGGAAACTCTCCGCTGATTAAGGAATTTTCAAAATTACTTAAAAAGTCACCAGCAACACCCTGCAGGGTGCCAAACAATTCATTCAAATCACCACGACGATCGCGCAGGATGTCACGCTTGTCACGGATGATGATTTCGTTCGCTTCGAAAAGGTCACTGAGTCTAGCCTGCTCTGTTTCTTGCTCAGTGATTCTCTCGTTAGTGGTCTGCAGAATTTGCTCTTGCCGATTAGCGTTCTGCTCAAATTCCTGCTGACGCTGTACGTATTCTGCAGACTCTGACACTCGATCGTTCTCGACCAAATCAAGTAGAGCAGAAAGAGATGTTGCGCCCTGCGCCGCCGCAAAATTTGCAGTGAGGCTAAAAGCACATGCTGTGGCTGTTAGGCCTGTTAGTTTTAGAAAATTTCTCATCGTGCTGCCTCCGGTGCCGCTACAGGCAGGTTAATGATGCTGGGGGCATCGACATTAGAGGCAACTCGCATTGCCTTCTGAACAGCCGTGCGATATTCGCCTGCCGGTAATTCAACCCACTGACGCGCATTGTTATCCCATGCGCCTGTCACTTGACGATCCGTAGATTGATACATCAAGGCTACGCGGCCGATTCGAACCACGTTTACATCACGCTCTACGCCGCCGATCTCAATAGTATCGGGGTAAGTCGCGTTAGTTCTGCCGTAGGTGGCCTCGGTTTGGTACATGACCAACACTTGGCGAAATTTCTCAGCGATTGACACATCCGGATTGTCGATGGCAGAACGGGCAAACCTCAGTCGATTAGCTCTCTCTTCTACCTGGAACGGATAATCAAGCTCAACAAACTGCTCTATGCTTGAAAGCATCTTTTCCATCAGCAGTGGAATCTCGCGTGTAATCGATTCAACACTTGCAATCGACTCATCAAGGGTAGCGATATTCTCCTCTTGGATAGAGACTGACTTGCGAAAACCCGCGTTGAGCACCAGCAGTGCCTCTAACGCGTCGTTCTGACGCTTGAATTCTTCAAACGTAGAGCTTGTTGAGTTCGCCAAGCGGTTGATTTCTTCCTGCACTGCGGCAGCTTCGGTGTTCTTTACCCCAATAACGTCCATAGCCTGATCAAGAATACTGCTGTCTACGAGAATTTCCGCAGCCTGAGCCGAAGCCATGATGCAAGACATGAGCAATGCTAGAGCAGTCATACTCATATTTGTAATTCGACGGTTTTTCATGTGCCATCCTATTTTCTTGTTAAATAATCAGATCTGAACTATCAAGCTTCTGCTGTTGATCGAAAGTTGAGCAGAAACTAATTCAGACACGACAAACTATTTTTTCCTAATTACCAGTTGCCTGATATGTAAATTAACTGTCTGAGATTTCCGTGATTTTTCTAAATCTCTCGTGTCCGACAGTTTTCCATGAAACAAAGTCAACCATTGGTTACTAATCTACCCAAACCGAGAAAGTTTGAGACGCTTCGTAACCAATCGATTGAACTTGTTAGCAGCCCAAAAACGACTAACTAAATAGTCCCTTAAATTCAGCATTTTATGCATGAATTTCGAATAAGACTATCACACTACATCGCGCTTTTAGAACCTTTTAAAACAGAAAAGTTAAGCGCGATGCCTGTAACATAGAGAAGGGGTAACGGCAGGAAAAATTCAACGAGAAATAACTGGCTAGCGGCTTACCAGCCAGTTATTTCAGAAAGACCGTTTCCGATCTCAGCGAGGCTGCGAACTGTCTTAACACCGGCATCCTGAAGTGCGGCAAATTTTTCATCAGCGGTACCTTTACCGCCAGAAATAATTGCACCAGCATGCCCCATGCGTTTGCCTGGCGGTGCTGTCACGCCTGCAATATAGGCGACAACCGGCTTGCTTACGTTAGCCTTTATATAAGCAGCGGCTTCCTCTTCGGCGGTACCGCCAATCTCGCCTATCATTACAATCGCCTCAGTTTGCTCGTCCTGCTGAAACAATGACAGAATGTCGATAAAGTTAGACCCAGGAATCGGATCCCCGCCAATACCAACACAGGACGATTGCCCGAAGCCATGATCGGTGGTCTGCTTAACTGCTTCATAAGTCAGAGTGCCAGAACGAGATACAATACCTACCCTACCCGGCTTGTGAATATGCCCAGGCATAATGCCTATTTTACATTCACCTGGCGTGATGACGCCCGGGCAGTTAGGCCCGATAAGCTGGACGCCCAACTGATCGCATTTTTCTTTAGCGACCAACATATCCAGGGTTGGAATTCCCTCGGTTATGCAGACAATAAGCTTAATGCCCGAAGCCGCGGCTTCCAGAATTGAGTCCTTACAGAATGCGGCGGGAACATAGATGACAGAGGCATCGGCACCGGTTTCATCGAAGGCTTCGCGAACAGTATTAAAGACGGGTAGATCTAGATGCACCTGGCCACCCTTTCCTGGCGTTACGCCACCTACCATCTTCGTGCCGTATTCGATGGCCTGCTCTGAATGAAAGGTACCCTGGGCACCGGTGAAGCCCTGACAGATAACCTTGGTATTCTTATCGACTAATATGCTCATTCTGCACCTCCGGCCGCCGCAACGACTTTTTCAGCTGCATCGGAAAGGCTAGTAGCCGCAATAATATTCAATCCACTTTTCTTCAAAACGTCCCTACCTAATTCTGCGCTATTTCCCTCGAGCCGAACCACCACTGGCACTTCAACACCCACTTCGTTTACCGCGCCAATGACGCCCTCCGCTATAAGGTCGCAACGCACGATGCCGCCAAAGATATTGACCAACACCGCGGCGACATTTTCGTCAGAAAGAATAATCTTAAATGCTTCGGTTACACGTTCTTTGGTTGCGCCACCGCCAACATCGAGAAAGTTAGCCGGGCTGCCGCCGTGCAACTGAACTATGTCCATAGTTCCCATAGCCAAACCTGCGCCATTTACCATGCATCCAATATTGCCGTCCAGAGCTACATAGTTAAGCTCCCATTCTGCGGCCTGAGCCTCACGCTCGTCGTCCTGACTCGGGTCGTGCATTTCACGCAGTTTGGGCTGACGGTACATGGCATTGCCGTCGATATTAATCTTTCCATCAAGGCAGTGCAGATTTCCTTCGTCTGTAATGACCAGAGGGTTAATCTCCAGCAGCGCCAGATCCATATCCTGAAACAGCTTGGCAAGGCCAAGGAAAAGATTCGTGAACTGTTTAATCTGTCCGCCTTTCAGCTCCAGACGGAATGCCAGGTCTCGCGCCTGATAGGGCTGCGCACCGGTAAGTGGATCTATCGTCGCTTTTAGTATCTTCTCAGGGGTTTCCGCAGCAACCTTTTCAATCTCTACACCACCTTCTACTGACGCCATGAAAACAATACGCCTTGAAGAGCGATCGATTACAGCACCTAAGTACAGCTCCTGAGCGATATCCGTGCAAGTCTCAACTAGGATTTTGCTTACCGGCTGACCACCCGCATCAGTTTGGTAAGTCACCATATTTTTGCCCATCCATTGCTCGGCGAAAGCCCCGGCCTCTTCAGGCGTATCTACGAGTTTTACACCGCCGGCCTTACCACGCCCGCCCGCATGCACCTGCGCCTTAACAACCCATTTGCTGCCGCCTATCTTCTTCGCCGCAGCGGTAGCGTCGGCCGCAGTGTCTACAGCAATTCCCTCTGAAACCGGAAGTCCGTATTCAGCAAAAAGTTGCTTCGCCTGATATTCGTGTAAATTCATTTATGCTCCATCTTTTAGCTTTATAGCTAGTCTGCTATCTATGTAACGACGTAGGTTAAATTACTTACGTCGCTTACGATTCCCAATGTGAATTGCGTGACCGTTCGCTGCCAGGGCAGCCTCATGAACGGCTTCTGAAAGTGCCGGGTGAGAGAACATCGTCAATCCAATGTCTTCAGCACTTGCACTGAATTCCATAGCAATCACTATCTGCTGCAGTAGATCAGCGGCGCTGGCTCCTACGATATGGCAGCCCAATATCCTGTCGGTCTTTGCGTCGGCGAGCAGTTTGACCATACCATCCACATCGTTAGCAGCAAGGGCGCGCCCATTTGCAACGAAAGGAAATAGACCGACATTGTAATCAACACCTGCCTCTTTCAATTCTTCTTCGTTCTTTCCAATCCAGGCTATCTCGGGATGGGTATAGATTACCGAGGGAACTAAGTCATAATTTACCTGGGTCTTCTTGCCGGCAAGTCTCTCTGCGACCATTACACCCTCTTCCATACCCTTATGGGCTAGCATTGGGCCTCTGACCACGTCTCCAGCCGCAAAGATAGACGGTATGTTAGTAGCACATTGCTCATCTACCTTAATGAATCCGCGCTCTTCCAGCTCAACGCCTACCGACGCATCTAATAAAGATTCGGTGAATGGTCGGCGACCTACTGCTACAATCAGTTTATCGAACGTTTCTGTTTGCTCACCGTCTTTATCAGTGTACTCAACTGTGACGGTTTTCTTTGCACCCTTGCTCAGCTTGCTACCGGTAACTCGGCTACCCATCTTGATATCGAGCCCCTGCTTACTAAGAATCTTCATAGACTCCTTGGCTATTTGTCGATCGACAACGGGCAAGAAATCGTCTAGTGCCTCCAGCACAGTCACTTGAGAGCCAAGTCTGGCCCAAACGCTACCTAACTCAAGACCGATGACGCCGGCACCAATAACGCCGAGGCGCTTTGGAACTTCTTGAAACTCCAATGCACCAGTCGAATCGACGATGGTCTCGTGATCGATCGGCGTGGGCGGGATATCTATTGGCACAGAACCGGCGGCTATAACGATGTGCTTCGCCGTTAGCTCCTGTTGACTGCCGTCCTTGCTGGTGACAGTAACCTTATTAGCCCCTACAACCTTGCCCGTGCCTTCAATGCCGTCTACTTTATTGGCGGTAAACAAGCCCTTTATGCCCGAAGTGAGTTGGTCTACGACTTTATCTTTACGCGCTATCATCGCCGGAACATCGATGGCTACTTTACCGACGCTAATACCGTGCGCGGAAAAATGGTCTTGCGCTTCCACAAATTTATGCGAGCTATCTAACAAGGCCTTCGAAGGTATGCACCCCACATTGAGGCAGGTGCCACCATATACGGTCTTATCTTCTTTATTCAGCCACTTCTCTATACAGGCGGTCTTGAAACCCAGTTGCGCGCACCGAATGGCAGCCACGTAACCCGCGGGGCCCGAACCGATAACCACAACATCATATTCGTTTGACATAAGTCTTTCTCAATCTCTAAATTAGATAAGTAATGAATAGCTAGGCAGCTAATTGCTAGCAAGTCGTCAGTGCATTCTGCCTATATTTCCAGAAGAAGACGCGTCGGATCTTCTAGCAAGTCCTTCACGGTTACCAGAAACTGAACCGCTTCTTTGCCATCGATCATTCTGTGATCATAGGAAAGCGCCAGATACATCATCGGGAGAACTTTCACCTCACCTGAGACCGCCATGGGGCGCTCCTGTATCTTGTGCATACCTAATATCGCGGTCTGTGGTGGATTCAGAATAGGAGTCGACAACAGTGAGCCAAACACCCCGCCATTAGAAATGGTGAACGTACCACCTAACATCTCTTCAATGGAAAGCTTGCCATCTCGCGCCTTCTCGCCAAATTGCCGAATCTCTTGCTCAACTTGGGCCAAACCCATAGTGTCTGTATTACGCAGCACCGGCACTACCAGGCCACGCGGTGACGAAACGGCCACCCCTATATCTTGATAGCCGTGATAGATAATTTCATCGCCATCCAGAGACGCGTTCACGGCAGGGTAGCGCTTCAATGCCTCTGTGCTGGCACGCACAAAAAATGACATAAAGCCAAGACGGGTGCCTTCATGAACTTTCTCGAATTCGGCTTTATAACGATTGCGAATTTCCATGATCGGCTGCATGTTAACTTCATTAAAAGTTGTCAACATCGCAGTGGACTGGCTAGCCTGCAGCAATCGCTCGGCTACCTTAGCGCGTAAACGACTCATCGGAACTCGCTCTTCCAAGCGACCTTCTTTCGACATTCCTACACTGCTTGGCGAGGCTGCGGCTGGCTTGAAAACAGACGCTGGGGCCGACTCGAGCACATTCAACACGTCTTCCTTGGTGATTCTGCCATCTTTACCACTGCCATCGATAGTAGAGCCATCTAACTTATTTTCTTCGATTAGCTTCTTAGCAGCCGGACTAATAATCGCCTCACTGTCTGATGCCGCCGCGTCTGCCTGCTGGTCAGTAGCGCTTGTTATCTGCCCCACCTTCTCTTCCTTTGCTGCCGCCTTTTTTTCACCAGGCAACACGCTGCCGATCGCTTGATTACTCACAATTGTATCGCCGGCATTCTTTAGAATTTCTTTTAGCGTTCCATCGGTAGGTGAAACCACCTCGATAACGACCTTGTCCGTCTCGATGTCCACCAGTAGCTCGTCACGGGTTACCGTGTCGCCAACATTCTTATACCAGTTCGCAATAGTCCCATCCGGTACCGATTCGGGTAATGTGGGGGCTTTTATTTCAATAGTCATAATTGATCCTTGCTATCCTTCTAATTATTTTTCGCGGGCAAACTAGCTTAGAGCTTGATCGATGAATTCTTTTTGCTGGCTTAAATGCAGCGCAGGATAACCGGCCGCCGCTGCAGCGGATGCTTCTCTGCCCACGTATTCAAGATATACATTAGGAAAGTAGTCGTGAATCGGTCGTCTTAGGTGATGCTGACTTGAATACCAAGCACCCTGGTTCATCGGCTCTTCCTGACACCAGACTATAGAACTCAAGTTTTTGTATTGCTTGAGGCACTGCTCAAAATCATCTTGCGGGAATGGATATAGTTGCTCGAGTCGAATGATGGCTATATCGTCTATACCACGTTCGCGACGCTCTGCTCGCAAGTCGTAGTATACCTTGCCACTACAGATGACAAGCTTACGCATCTTCAGTGGATCAAACTCGTCCGTCTCATCCAAAATAACCTGAAAGCTTCCTTCGGCCAGATCTTTTAGCGACGACACCGTTTCTTTGTGCCTCAATAGACTCTTAGGCGACATAACAACTAGTGGCTTTCTCAGCGGACACAGCACCTGCTTTCTTAGCATATGAAAAACTTGCGCAGAGGTGGTAGGAAGACAAACCTGAATATTATGCTCCGCACACAGTTGCAAGAAGCGCTCAAGGCGCGCTGAGGAATGCTCTGGCCCCTGCCCCTCATATCCATGAGGTAATAAAAGTGTCAATCCGCAAAGCCGCTGCCACTTATGCTCACCACTGGTAATGAATTGGTCGATTACCACCTGCGCCGAATTAGCGAAGTCGCCGAACTGCGCCTCCCAGACTACTAAGGCGTTTGGCATGGTAGTAGCATAGCCGTATTCGAAGGCAAGCACAGCCACTTCGGATAGAAGCGAATCATAGATAGCAAAGCCATCAACCTCTTCTATTAAACTCTGTAAGGGTATATGTGTATCGCCAGTCATCTGATCGAACAACACTGCATGTCGATGAGAAAAAGTACCTCGACCTACATCCTGGCCGGTAATACGAATCTTGTTACCCGTTGTTAAAATGCTCGCGTAGGCCAGCGTCTCGGCAAAACCCCAGTCGACAGGAATATCACCTGCTGCCATCTTAGCGCGATCATCGATCACACGTTTCACCTGACGTTGCAAAGTAAAATCCTTAGGAATTTCCGCCAGCTTCTTCGCGATTGCCTGCAAATTCTTGAGCGGCATCGAAGTGCTAAAATGTGGGCTCCAATCGTGGCCAAGATAAGGACTCCAATCGACAAACAATTCTATCGATGGCTCCTTTACCAAACTCTTGGCTACGTGCTCGCCGGTATCCAGCGCGGTTCTATAATTCAAATTGATGCTATCGGCCTCTTCTGTCGAGACTACGTTCTCGCTTGCAAGCCGTTCGGCATACAGGACGCGCGTCGACTTATGCCGCTTGATAGCCGCATACATAAGCGGCTGCGTAGACGCTGGCTCATCGGTTTCGTTGTGGCCTCGGCGTCGATAGCAAATAAGATCGATAACAACATCTTTCTGAAATTGATAGCGGAAATCCAGAGCCAGCTGCGTAATGAACAACACCGCCTCGGGGTCATCTGCATTTACATGAAAGATAGGCGCCTGAATCATGCGAGCCACATCAGTACAGTATTCTGTAGAACGCGCATCGTCCTGCCGACTCGTGGTAAAACCGACTTGATTATTGATGATGATATGGACAGTGCCGCCGGTCTTGTAGGCTCTGGTCTGGGACATCTGAAATGTCTCCATGACTACGCCCTGTCCTGCAAATGCCGCATCACCATGAATAATAATCGGAAGTACCAGGTGCCCTTCTTTGTCTTTTCTTCGAAACTGTCTTGCCCGCACCGAGCCCTCGACAACAGGCGCTACAATCTCTAAGTGTGATGGATTAAATGCCATCGCCATGTGCACTTCGCCGCCTGCCGTCATGATATTTGACGAAAAGCCCTGGTGATACTTAACGTCGCCCGAGCTCTCATAGACGGCCTTGCCTTCGAACTCATCGAATAAGTCAGCTGGATTCTTGCCCAGCAGATTTACGAGCACATTTAACCGGCCTCGGTGAGCCATCCCCAGCACAATCTCTTTAGCACCGTACTTACCTGCTCTTTGAACCAACTCGTCCAAGGCGGGGATAAGACTCTCGCCACCTTCAAGCCCGAAACGCTTGGTTCCCGGATACTTGGAGTCCAGATGTTTTTCCAGGCCCTCAGCAGCAGACAATCTTTCCAGCAAATGACGCTTAACCTCCCTCTCGAACACCGGGTTACCATCATTGCGTTCTATGCGTTTCTGAATCCACTGCTTTTCTTCGAGATTCACAATGTGCATGAATTCGTAGCCTATAGAAGCACAGTAGATGCGCTCCAGAGTCTCAACTATTTCCTTGAGCGGCGCCGTATCCTTACTGATATAGAGTGATCCTGTCTGAAAGACCGTCCCATAATCAATCGGGGAAAGATCATGAAATTCGAGTTCTAGATCGGGAACGCTTTCGCGATACATCAAAGATAGCGGATCGAGTCTGGCCTTCTGATGACCACGGACGCGGTAGGAGCTAATGAGTAGTAAGACCTGAACTTGCTTGCTCTCATGCACGGAGTGAACGCCCGCATCATTATTTTGAAGCGGTGCGTAGCGGCTTACTCTGCCTAAAGCTTTAAACTCATTTTCTATGGCAGCATGAGACACATCAGGCACGGAATCATCGTTTGCTGCGGCAAGAGAGTGAAAGAACTGTTTCCATTCGGATGGAACAGACTCTGAATCAAGCAGGAAACTCTCGTACAATTCTTCAACATACGCCGCATTGGATCCAGAAAGATGCCCAGTGCTGCGCATTATTTCTAACAAGCTGTCTTGCATACTACTTCCTTTAAACTTCGCGGAATCTGCCAGGCCAGACCTAGGGCTTCTAATAAATACGACATATAACGTAAGTTAGTTAAGTCCCGTGTTCAATTAGCATCGACCGGATATGACCAATGGCCCGCGTCGGATTCAATCCCTTAGGGCAAACAGCGACACAATTCATGATACCTCTGCAACGGAATACACTAAACGGATCATCTAACTCCGATAGTCTTTCGTTATCTGCCGTATCACGTGTATCCGCGAGGAAGCGATAGGCCTGCAACAAGCCAGCCGGGCCAATAAATTTGTCCGGGTTCCACCAGAACGAAGGACAGTTTGTGCTACAGCAAGCACAAAGAATGCACTCATAGAGACCATCCAATTTCGCTCTATCTTCCGGTGATTGCAATCGCTCGATAGCGGGTGGCGCGGTGTCGTTAATAAGATAAGGCTTAATCTTCTCGTACTGCTTATAAAAAATAGACATGTCGACGACGAGGTCTCGAATCACTGGCAGCCCTGGAAGCGGCCTCAAAACCAACTTTCCACCTGGCTTTACGACAGTGGACATTGGCGTGATACAAGCCAAGCCGTTCGTGCCATTGATGTTCATACCATCAGAACCACAGACACCCTCTCTGCAGGAGCGACGATAGACAACACTCGAATCTTGCTGTTTGACCAAGGCCAATACATCTAGCACCATCAGGTCTTTGTCTTCGGGTAATTCCACCTCGACATCCTGCATGACTGGCTTTTCGTCAGTATCGGGATTGTAGCGATATATGCTTACTAACACGGCTCACCTATATTTTTACGACTAATGATTTTTACGACTAATTTTGCAACTTCTAGACACAGAATCTTGGTTCACTTTTAAACTGCACTTCACCTACCTATCACTACATAGCGTCGTGCAAACTGTTACTCAACAAATACACTTAGTATGAGCGAACCTGAGGCTCAAACGTATCAACTGTTTTCGGAGAAAAGTTCACCCCGCGTTTGCCAACTCGCTTTTCCTTAGGGAAATACATCGAGTGGCATAGCCAGTTTTCATCATCACGCTCGCGGAAGTCATCACGCGCATGCGCGCCGCGACTCTCGTTGCGACCTTCGGCTGCAATCGCTGTTGCCTCTGCAACTTCGAATAAGTTTTCCAACTCCAAGGCCTCGATCCTGGCCGTATTGAATGTAAGACTCTTATCGTCAAGATGGACATTTGCAATACGTTCACGAAGGGCAGACAGCTTCTGTATACCATCTTGCATAAAGTCGCCACGGCGAAACACGCCAAAGTGATTCTGCATAATGTTCTGCAACTCAGCACGTAACGTAGAGACGCTCTCGCCGGAACTGGATTCATTCAGCTTAGACAATCGATTCTGCGCCTCCTCGATATCAGTTGCAGAGGCTTCGCGCTGCTCCAGACCCTGGCCCAGCATCTCTTCGATATGTTTGCCGGCGGCACGACCAAAAACCACCAGGTCCAACAAGCTATTACCACCAAGGCGGTTGGCGCCGTGCACAGAAACACAAGCCACCTCACCGACAGCAAATAGCCCAGGAATGATTACATCATCACCCTTCTCATTCTGAGTTAGTGCCTGGCCGTTCACGTTGGTTGGAATGCCGCCCATCATATAATGACAGGTAGGAACTACTGGAATAGGTTCTTTTACTGGATCTACATGTGCGAACGTTCTGGACAGCTCCAGAATCCCAGGCAGTTTAGAATTCAGCACTTCCTCGCCCAGGTGATCAAGTTTCAACATCACATGATCGCCGTTTTCACCGCAGCCACGGCCCTCTAAAATTTCCAGAACCATTGAGCGCGCAACAACATCACGTCCCGCAAGATCTTTCGCGTTGGGCGCATAGCGCTCCATGAAACGCTCACCATCTTTATTAATTAAATAGCCACCCTCACCGCGGCAACCCTCGGTCACGAGGGTGCCTGCACCGTAAATGCCCGTAGGATGGAATTGCCACATCTCGATGTCTTGCACAGGAAAACCCGCGCGAAGCGCCATACCAACTCCGTCTCCGGTATTGATCAACGCATTGGTAGTAGAAGCGTAAATTCGGCCAGCACCGCCTGTAGCAAATACTGTGGCTTTCGATTTGACGAAAACGGTTTCGCCCGTTTCTATGCAGATCGCGATGACACCAACAATTGCACCATCCTGATTCTTGACTAAATCAGTTGCGTACCATTCGTTTAAAAACGCGGTATTGTTCTTCAAATTTCCCTGATAAAGCGTGTGCAATAAAGCATGTCCCGTTCTGTCTGCTGCGGCACAGGTACGAGCAGCCTGACCACCCTTGCCAAAATCTTTCGATTGACCACCGAAAGGACGCTGATAGATTCGACCTTTCTCTGTGCGCGAAAATGGCAAGCCCATGTGCTCCAGTTCGAAAACTGTTTGCGGACCTTCGCTACACATATACTCGATAGCATCCTGGTCGCCTATGTAGTCACTACCCTTGACTGTGTCATACATATGCCAGCGCCAGTCATCATTGGGGTCGTCACTCGCAATCGCACAGGTAATACCGCCCTGAGCTGAAACGGTGTGTGAGCGAGTTGGAAATACCTTCGTAATAACTGCCGTGTTATAGCCCGACTGCGCAAGTTGTAGTGCGGCTCGCATGCCGGCGCCGCCCCCGCCAACTATTACGGCATCAAAAGTTAGTGTACGCATGCCCGTCATCTAATTACCCCAGAAAATCTGAATGCCCCAAAGCAAATAAACCGCGATCAACAACACGCAGCCCGCTTGAAACATTATTCTAAAAAAAGTCGCACTCTTGCCAAGCTGTAGAGACGTCATGTAGTCGGTGGAGATAGTCCACATGCCTATCCAAGCGTGAGCGCATAAAGCCAGCAGTGTAATCAGGCTGAACAAACGCATGGCATTGTTGTCGAAGATCGAACTCCACGTCTCAAAATCCATATCTGGATTCATAACGAAGCTAGCTAATATGCATAGAGAGTACGCAGCCAAAATAATTGCGCTAAAGCGCTGTACAATCCAATCGGAGAGACCGGAACGCCCCAAATTCGTAACATTCATTACCATATCCATACTCCTGCCACGATGATGGCTGCAGCCGACAGCGCGAGTGTTATACAGGCACCTACGAAGCCACCTCTTAGCGTTTCTCCGAAGCCTAAGTCCATAAGCAAATGTTTCATCCCTGCTATCAAATGATAGAGCAACCCCGCCAGCACAGCCCAGGCTATGAACTTGATTAAGACGTTACTCAGCAATTCTTGCACCAGCGCGAAGCCGGATTCAGACTGCAGGGAGAGCTCCAGCAAATACAACATCAGGGCGACGCCCACAAAGATGAAGGCGCCTGAGAGGCGATGCAGCAAAGATGTGATCGCTGGTAAGGGATACTTAAAGGTGGTTATGTCGAGATTTTTTGGTCTATTATCGTTCACTTTCTGCCCGTCGTGTTGGCCAATGAGATTTACGCGTCTTTCGCAAGCCTAGGCCTTTGAAACTACGCAAACCGATTGAATTAATTACAGTATTTAAGCGTGCAAAACGGGCGAAAGTATATGCCGTAAAGCCACGTAATACAATGAATCCAGCAGTTTTTCACTGAATAATGACAATGTTTTGTCAACACCTTAAAAGCGCTGAAATTCAAGCCGACTCTGCTTACCTGAAGTGCAAGTTAATTAGTATAAGCAGGCACTATAAAAAGAGGGCATTAGCCGCTCTGCAGAGGATGCAAAAGCCCCCGAAATCACTATGGACACTGCGCTAGAGCACATAAAAAATTTGACAAATAGCACCCTCTCTACCTAGTATTGCCGTCCCTGTTCAGGCACTGAGCAGGCCACAATGAGTACGCGAAGCCAGCTGTAAGCAGTTGTTTCCCCTAGAAAACCCAATTAAAGAAGTAGTTACAGGAGTCACGCATGAGCGCAAAAAAGGCCCAGTTAACCATTGACGGAGTCGATAAACCTATCGATCTACCCGTCTATGAAGGCAGCACTGGCCCAGACGTAGTGGACGTAAGCAGCCTTGTAGGCCAAGGCTTCTTTACCTACGACCCCGGCTTCATGTCCACTGCAGCCTGTGAATCTGATATCACATTCATCGATGGCGGCAAGGGAGTTTTACTCCACCGTGGCTATCCTATAGAGCAACTTGCCGAAAAGGTGAGCTTTCTCGATACCTGCTACCTGCTTCTGAACGGCGAATTACCGAATCCAGCAGAAAAAGAGGATTTTGAGAATATTATCCGCTACCACACCATGGTAGATGAGCAGATCCACCGGTTTTTTCAGGGCTTTCCACGCACTTCTCACCCCATGGCAATGTTAATGAGCGTTGTAGGCGCCCTTTCAGCGTTCTACCATGACAAGCTGGACAACGATAACCCAGAGCACCGCAAACTCGTGGCACACAGGGTCATCGCCAAGATGCCAACACTGGCAGCTATGTGCTACAAGCACGGCGTTGGCCAGCCCTTCATGTATCCCCAGAACAATATGGGCTTTGCCGAGAACTTCCTGCACATGATGTTCGGCACGCCTTGTGATGCACCTAATGTTAGCCCTGTACTGGCCAAGGCGATGGATACCATCTTCCTCCTGCATGCGGATCACGAACAAAATGCGTCAACCTCTACAGTCCGTCTGGCTGGCTCTTCTGGCGCCAACCCTTATGCCTGTATTGCTTCAGGCATAGCCGCACTGTGGGGCCCTGCTCACGGCGGAGCCAATGAGGCTGTGCTTGAGCAGCTGCATGAAATCGGCGATGAGAAGAATATTGAAGAATACATTCTTCGTGCCAAGGACAAGGACGATCCATTCCGCTTGATGGGATTTGGCCACAGGGTCTATAAGAACTTCGACCCTCGCGCTACGGTCATGCGTGAAATCTGCAATGAGGTACTGGATGAGCTCGGTCTCGAGGATGATCCACTGTTTAAGATTGCACGCAAGCTAGAGAAGATTGCTCTAGAAGACGAATACTTTATCGAGCGCAAGCTGTATCCGAACGTAGATTTCTATTCAGGCATTATTCTGAAGGCCATTGGCATTCCTACCAGCCTGTTTACGGTAATCTTTGCTACGGGCAGAACGCCAGGCTGGATCGCCCACTGGGACGAGATGTTAAGCAACCCATACCGTATCGGCAGGCCACGGCAGCTTTACAAAGGCCATACCAAGAGAGACATCTAGGCTAAATGGCTATCGCTGCCTGCAGCGATAGCCCAACCCTCTTCTGAACATAAGCAATCAGACACACCCCAGCACTTTTTAGCACCACCAGGATAAATCACAGACACGGCGCCGGAGGCCCCACTTAGGTGGAGTAGCATCCGTAGGTAAGGAATTGGTGGAGCCTAACGGGATCGAACCGTTGACCTCAACGCTGCCAGCGTTGCGCTCTCCCAGCTGAGCTAAGGCCCCATGACTACTTTCGAGGAAGGCGCATTCTAAGCACAGTCGCTAGGTCTGTCAACGTAGCGCGCCTATCTAACTAAGAACACTGACATTCTCTAAAGAGAACGATATTCCTTTTCCAAGACCTTCGCCTGCTTCTTGGAGATACCGCCCACTACACTAATTCCATGGCGGATTCTCGCTCTCGTGATATCGATGCCCAATATTGCAATCGACTCGATAACAGAGGTAGAGACCGCCTTGCCACTAATCGCAACAAACAAGGGAAACAGGAAATCCCTTATCTTTAAGCCTAGCTGTCCTGCGAGCGTCTGCAACTCCGCTTCGACAACACTCCTGCTTATCTCTTCAACTTCCTCTAGTTTCCAAAGCGTGAATTGCAATATCTTGGTTGCGAGCGATAGCTCAACCGACTTGTGCTGAAAGTCCGCCTCGCTTAATTCAAGCTGCCCGTCGACAAAGAACCCACCCAGAGAAACAACATCACTGAAGCGCTCAACGCGCTGCTTTAGAAGTGGGACTATCTGAGCGACCTTATCTGGATCGAATGCCCATGCAGCAAAGCGTTTAGCGAACTCTTCATCGCTAAGCTCTTCACGAATATACTTGCCATTTAACCAATCCAGTTTCTCAATATCGAATATCGGCCCGCCTAGAGACACACGACTAATGTCGAAACTCACCTCCATATCAGCGAGTGAAAACTTCTCTTCGCCAGAAGGCATCGTCCAACCCATCATGCCCAGGTAGTTCAACAGGGCCTCCGGCAAATACCCCATCGCCTCATAGTAGCGAATACTGGTGGGATTCTTGCGCTTACTCAATTTGCTCTTATCGGGATTACGAAGCAGTGGCATGTGATAGAACTGTGGCGCCTCCCAGCCGAAGTATTGATACAGCAGGATGTGTTTCGGTGTCGAATTGATCCACTCTTCGCCGCGAATCACATGGGAAATTTCCATGAGGTGATCATCCACCACATTAGCGAAATGGTAAGTTGGCATGCCGTCAGACTTAATCAATACCTGCATATCGATCTGAGACCAGGCGATATTTACCTTGCCACGCAAGATATCTTCAAATTCGCACTCACCGTCTTGCGGAATCTTCATGCGAATCACATGCTGATCGCCTGCCGCCTGCTTAGATTCACACTCTTCCCGAGTCAGGCTTAAGCAATGACCATCGTAACCGGGTTGACTCTTGTCCAGCATCTGCTGCTTGCGCACCTCATCGAGTCGCTCAGAGCTACAGAAACAGCGAAAAGCGGATCCGTTGTCCAGCAGCTGCTGAATATGCTTCGCATAAATCGCAGAGCGCTCACTCTGCCGATACGGGCCAGCACAACCCTCACAGCCGGGGCCCTCGTCCCAAGACAGGCCCAGCCACTTAAGAGAGCTAAGAATGTCTTGTTCAGACTTGCTTGTGCTACGCTCTCTGTCCGTATCTTCTATGCGCAACACGAAGTCACCACCGTGCTGGTGTGCAAAGCAGCGATTGAATAACGCGATGTAGGCCGTGCCAACATGTGGGTCTCCAGTTGGAGACGGTGCTATACGGGTACGAACTTTCTTCATATTGTTTCTACTCGAGATGACCCCATATCTATATACCGACTCAGCAGAATCTCGGAGGCATCCACCTTATTGAAGGCGAGATTATACGCGATTCGACTTTAATTCCTATCTTAGTGAATTAGCAATCGGCGCTATTTCTTGACATGTAAACGAGCATTCGCTAAAAACTGCGTCCCATTATAAGTAAAGCCATAAGGTGCAATCTTTGAAGAGTGCTTCTGACCAAGCAGCTATACGCCAGATAACAGAATCGCCAGCAGCTTTAAGCCACCGGTTCTGTGTCGCCCCGATGATGGATTGGACCGATCGCCACGATCGCGTATTCCTGCGCCAGCTGTCAGCACATGCACTACTCTATACCGAGATGGTAACGAGCGCGGCACTGAAACACGGGGACGCAAATTATTTACTGCAACACAGCCCTGATGAGCATCCCGTGGCTTTGCAACTGGGAGGGAGCGATCCAGAAGAATTGGCTCAAGCAGCCCTTTTAGGCGAACGCGCTGGATACGACGAAATTAATCTCAACGTAGGCTGCCCCAGCGATAGAGTTCAGTCTGGCGCTTTTGGCGCCTGCTTGATGGCGGAGCCGGAACTTGTTGGTAAGTGCATCCAGAGCATGATGGCTAGCGTTGATCTACCTGTGACCGTAAAGTGCCGCATCGGAATAGATGATCGTGATAGCCAGGACGAACTGGAAGACTTCGTGGGCAAAGTGGCGAATGCCGGTTGCGAGCTGTTCATCGTGCATGCGCGTAAGGCAATCCTTTCCGGATTGAGCCCAAAAGAGAATCGTGAAATTCCACCGCTTAACTACGAAAGCGTGTTCACCCTTAAACGTAGCTATCCCGAATTATCCATCATCATCAACGGCGGGATAAAAACGTTAGAAGAGGCAGTCACGTTACTTGAATTGACGGATGGCGTGATGTTGGGCAGAGAAGCCTATCAAAACCCCTTCATTCTCAACGAAGTTGACAACCAGATCTTCGGTGCCACGAAGAATGCCAGCACCCGTGTCGAACGCTTACAGAAATTCATACCTTACATTGAGCAAGAACTAGATAGGGGCACCCCGCTCCACCACATGACACGACATATACTTGGTTTATTCAAAGGACAGAAAGGCGGCAAACAGTTTCGCAGACACCTAAGTGAGAACAGCTATAAGGAATCGGCTGGGATTGAAGTTTTACTCGATGCCGCTTCTTTCGTAAGCTAATGCAAGACAAGAGAATAGAGGAATAGATCCCGTGATCGATGCAATTAAGAGCTTTTTTGAAAACAAACTTGCAAAAGACGACATCAGTGACGCTAGCAATGCCCTGATCAGCCAGGTTGATCTGACCTGCGCCACCTTGCTGATCGAAGTAATGAATTCCGATCACGAGTTGGACGAACGGGAACACGCTGAGTTCATGAAAGTGCTAAAACAGAGCTATCAGGTTGCAGATGAAGACTTGGAAGAGCTGACAAAACTAGCTAAAGAAGAGGCTCATGACGCAACATCCCTGTATGAATTTACTCGACTAATAAATGACAATTACGACAACGAACAGAAAATCGCTTTGATAAAAAACATGTGGCGTATTGCCTTTGCCGATGAGAAACTCGACAAGTACGAAGATCACCTGATCAGGAAGATCTCGGAGCTCATCTACGTTTCACACAGTGATTTCATCAAGACAAAGTTGCAAGTAAGAAACGCGCAACCTAGCTAGCAACAAATTCTATTTAGAAATTACCGAAGTCGCCGAATTCATCTTCGACCTGACCATCGGTAACCAGATATTCGCGTCTCTGCACATAGGCCTCACGCACAAAGAGGTAACGATCACCCGTGATCAGCTCATCCAGAGCAAGACGACCGGACCGCGAGTCTGTCTCCCTAACTAAAAACAGGGCCAGACGGAGTGATTCATCTTCATGGTATTGAATAGGATTAAACAAGGTGTCGAGCACCAAGCCAAAAGAGTCTCTTACATTGCTTGCACCAAAGACTGGAAGCATAACGTAGGGCCCTGCAGCCACGCCCCACCTGCCGAGAGTTTGCCCAAAATCTTCTTCATTCTTGTAGAGCCCATAGCCACTGGCTAGATCCAATATTCCACCCATGCCCAGTGTCGTGTTAACCAAGAGACGACCAGAATCGTTCAGCGCAGCATCGAACTTAAGCTGCAAGAGGTCATTCACTAAGACATTGATATCATCGATATTACCAAAAATATTTCGAATACCTTGCCGCGCTATTCTAGGTGTAAAAGTGGTATAGGCAACCGATACCGGCCTCACAACTATCCGATCGAAATAGTCGTTAAGTTTGAAGACTCTTTCATTAGTATTTTTCCAGGGATCATTGGTTTGGGCCTGAGCGGGAGCTATCCCAAAAATACATAGCAGTAACAGCGCCCAGTAGGCCCCGCGCACATTCCTGACAAACTGCTGTGAAGTAAAATATCCCACGAAGTCGTCTGCTTTTGGATTCCTAATGTAATGACTCGAATAACTTATTTATGCGCTTCTCGGAAACTGCAATTCGTGTCCCCAGAGTCTGAGCGAACAGCGAGACTCGAAACTCTTCTAACATCCAGCGCAATGCCTGTAGTTCTGTCTTGTCGCTGGCCGAAGCTCCCAGTGCAGTGTATCTCTGCCTGTACTGTGATAGGAGCTCGGTATTCGGCTTATCTTTATCCCCCATATGGGGCACCTTGCTCAGACGGACCGAAATCGCCTTCAAATATCTAGGGTATTCAGTAAACCATACTAGACCGGTCTCAGAAAGAAAGCTCTCATAGAGAAGACCGGCCAGCTGCTTCTCGATATCCTCTGCAACATAGGCCAGCGCCCCTTGCTTAAATTCAGCTATGGCGCGCCCTATGACAAAATGTTCCTCTACGACCCTGGTAAATAGTGTCTCAATCTTTTCTGCATGACGGATGATCTTAGGCTTGCCCGTCTCCAAACGCTGCAAGAAGTCTGATCTGGTTCTAGGCAACGATTCTTCGAGGTCGAAGGCTGCCACATAGCTGATCCAAATCGCATCTTCTGCAAACCTGCCTAGTGAAAACGGAGCCTTGAGAACAAGTACATCGGCCAATCGACTAAACTTCTTCTTTAACTGATTGCGCTGCTGGATACTCCGCAATTGAAAGAGTTTGACCAATCCCTGCAGATGATTCTTATTAGCTAAAAATCTATCGGGGAATAGTTTTACGCCTACTGTATCGCCTTCAACAACAAGCGCTGGAAATCGAATCAACTTAAGCGCGTCACCTATTTCTACCTGCTCTGGCAGGTCATCGAACACCCAATCCCTAGCGCCGGCTATTTCAAGAGGATGATTATAAGCAGTTTCATTCGCCGGCTTGTGACTCCCGTCACTAGCACGCTTGCCAGTCAGACTATCCTCAAGCAGTCCCTGCTCCTTAAGCTGGGCCTTTACCTGTTCGATACTGCCAGCGAAAGCGATCTCATTGCTGAGATCTCCTATTACGCGTATTTTTGTTTTCAGATGAGCTGGCAGGTCGATCTGCTCAAACTCTACCCTGTTAAATTCTAAACCCTTAAGATTGCGAATCTGTGACAATAGAGAATCTATTATGTCGCCATCGGCATTAGACATTTGCTCACAGGCTTCTTTAACGAAAGCATTCACAGGAATAAAGTTTTTGCGACGAGACTTGGGCAGCCCTTTAATCAGAGCCGTACATTTCTCAATTAAACTACCAGGTACAGCCCAGTCCAGATCCGCCTGACGCAGCTGGTTAATCATCGCCAAAGGCACCTCCAGCGTTGCCCCATCGGCCTGATTGCCGGGCTCAAATACGTAGTCCAGACGAAGCTCGTTCTTGTGAATGGCCGCTGCGTCGGGGAATGCCTGCATCGCATCAATGGCCGTCTCCGAGCTAATGAGGTTGTCAACCGTCATCGAGAGCAACTCTTCGGCCACTGTGCTCTGCTGCTTTACCCACCAAGCTAAATCGCGAGTCGAACAGACATCCTCAGGGATACGCTTCTCGTAGAATGCGATAAGGTCGCGCTCAGTAACCAATAGTTCCGGCCGACGCATCTTCTCTTCCTGCTTTGCCAGCGAGGAGACCAATTCCAAATTGTTCTTATAAAACTTAAGCCCAATCGCAATCTCACCGGGAACCAGTCCTTCTCTAATAAATAACTCTCTAGAAACCTTAGGATCAATCTTGTTATAGCTGAGAAGAGATTTCTCTATGATCACCAGGCCGTAGAGCTGCACCCTCTCATAAGCCATTACCTGCTGGCGCTTCTTGCTCCAATGTGGCTCAAAGTATTCCCGCTTGACTAGATGAAGGGCCATCGCTTCAACCCATTCCGGCTGGATTTTGGCGGCTTGCGTAGCAAAGGTCTGCGACGTTTCAATCTGCTCACCGGTTACAATCCACTTCGCTCCCTTATTCGATAAAACAGAGGTCGAAAACAGGGAGAATGACTTGTTCCTGTTTCCGCGATAATTTCTGCCCTCGAGACGCTTAGCTATTTGATTTAGGGAACCGCTGATCAGACTCTTGTGAATTGCCTCGTAGTCCCCCGCTTTCTTGTTAGTTCTCAGCCCGAGTCTCTGACAGGAGAGGACTAACTGATGATGAACTTCGCGCCATTCGCGCATGCGCATATAAGAAAGGAAATATTTTTTGCAGTGCCTTCGAAGTTGCCCCTGATTTAAGTCCTGTCTTCTTTTCTCGTAATCATCCCAGAGAGTTACTAGACCAAGGAAATCAGAATCTGGGTGCTCGAACTCAGCCAGCTGCTGCATCGCCTGCTGTCTGTTTTCACTCGAGACTTCTCTGGGATCCTGGATGCTTAGCCCGCTAACTATTATTAGCAACTCACGCAGGCAACTCTGCGCACTCGCCGTTATCAGCATGCGAGCATATTTAGGATCTACAGGCAGAATCGCCATCTTACGACCACTGTCGGTAAGCGCTCTGGAATTACTCAGCGCATCGAGCTCTATTAACAGCTTCGCGCCTTCGTTGATCGCCTTCGGCTCTGGAGCATCCAGAAATGGGAACTTCTCTATATCACCCAAGCGCAGGTGTTTCATGCGCAAAATTACCGAAGCCAAATTAGTGCGCATGATTTCCGGGTCGGTAAACTCAGGCCTACCCTCGAAGTCGTTCTCCGAATACAGACGTATACAGACGCCATCGGCCATGCGCCCACAGCGGCCCTTGCGCTGATTTGCGCTCGCCTGTGATATAGCCTCTATGGGAAGTCTCTGCACCTTACTCTGCAGGCTATAGCGGCTGATGCGAGCCAGCCCGGTATCGATTACATAATTGATGCCTGGTACGGTAATCGAGGTCTCCGCGACATTAGTCGCCAGCACTATCTTCCTGCCCCTACCGGGCTTAAATATCTTGGCCTGCTCGGAATAGCGTAATCTTCCATACAGAGGCAAAATCTCTACATTGCTATATTTCTGCTTTCTCAATGTAGTTGCGGTTGCTCGTATTTCTCTTTCACTGCTGAGGAAGACCAGAATATCGCCACTTGATCCACCCTTGTGCTTGTCCTTATAGGCTATTTCTTCAACTGCCTTGATAATGCCATCAATCTGAATATCGTCATCGATTTGTTCAGCACTCGATTCAATCAACGGTTCATATCGAGTCTCAACTGGGTAGGTTCTTCCGGACACAGACACGATGGGGGCATCCTCAAAATGCCTGGAAAACTTGTCAACATCGATGGTCGCCGAGGTAACAATGAGCTTTAGATTCTTGCGCTTACTCAGCAATTGCTTAAGATAGCCTAGCAGAAAGTCGATATTTAAAGAGCGCTCATGAGCCTCGTCGATAATTAGAACTTCATATTTATTAAGAAACTTATCTTGCTGAATCTCCGCAAGTAAGATCCCATCCGTCATCAATTTAAGGAAACTTTGAGTGCTGGTATTGTCCTTGAAACGAATCTGCGAACCCACACCGCCACCTAACTCACAACCCAGTTCCTCTGCGATCCTAGTCGCTACCGATAAAGCGGCCAGTCGTCTGGGCTGGGTATGACCAATGAGCCCTCGTATCCCAAACCCCGCCTCGAGACAGATCTTCGGTAGCTGCGTAGTCTTGCCCGAACCGGTATCTCCCGCGACTATGACGACCTGGTGCTCAGCAAGCAATTTGGCGATCTCAGATGCTCTGCCACTTACCGGGAGATTTTCAGGATAGTGAATACTGGAGGGGATAGCGGCGCGTCTTATCGCACAGGCGTTCTGAGACTTGGCTATAGCAGCCTCAACCGCGGCCGTAGCAGACGCAAGATCGCTCTTGGATAATGACTCGCGCGCTAGTGTGCTCAATGTTTTCTGCAAGCGAAACACATCGGCAAGCTGACAACCATCGAGCTTCTGCTGCAAGGCTTGTGACACGGTAGCTACCGACTTAGAAGTGATTATTGAGGACTGCAAGTTTCATAAAGCAAGCGCTGCGATCATGGTGTTTCGCGCAGTTCTCTATGTAGAATTTTGCCAATAATAGATTTAGGTATATCATCGATCAAGACGACTTCTCGGGGAATTTTATACGCAGTTAGGCCCTCTCTGCAATGAGCCTTTACCGATTCGATATCAACCTCTTTCTCATTCGGTACGATAAATAATTTTATCAATTCGCCAGTTTTCTCGCAGGGGACACCGATCGCCGCGCTTTCCAATACATCTGGATGACGGTTGACCCAGTCTTCGATTTCATTCGGGAATACATTAAAGCCAGATACCAAAATCATATCCTTCTTGCGATCAACGATCGATATATAATCATCATCACTAATTCTGACATAGTCGCCTGTCTTAAACCAGCCGTCGCCGGTGAGAGCGTTTTCCGTCTCACTATCATGCTGCCAGTAACCCTGCATAACTTGGGGGCCGCGAATCCAGAGCTCACCGGTTTCACCACTAGCCACCTCATTGCCCACATCATCAACGACCTTGGTTTCTGTTTCTGGGACAACGGGGCCTACAGTCCCGAGTCTTTCCTTGCCTGGGATATTGACTGAAACTACCGGAGAGCATTCTGTAAGGCCGTAGCCCTCGTAGATAGGACTACCAGTAGACTCAGCCCACTCCTCGCTGACCGAGGTCGTCATCGCCATACCACCGGCACCGCAAAATTTCATACTGGAAAAATCTATACTGGAAAAATCCTTATGCCGCAGCAGAGCGAGATAGAGCGTATTAATTCCTACGAATCCGCTGATAGGCCACTGCGTAAAAAGCTTGATTAATGCCGATGTGTCGCGTGGGTTCGCCACCAAAATATTGTGGTTACCCGCATACGGCATAGTTAAACAGTGCAGCAGAAACGCATAGCTATGATATAGAGGAAGTGGGGAGAGAATATTTTCGATCTTGTCGTCAATCACGCTTAGGCAGCGAGAGCGCAGCTGCATCATATTAGTAATTAAATTGCTGTGACTGAGCATCGCACCTTTTGCGACCCCGGTAGTTCCACCGGTGTACAAGATAAGCGCAACGTCATGGCCCCTACCAGACTCAGGATACCTAATTTTCGGCGCTGGCGTGTTTACAATTTTTTGAAAATCGACAGCCCCTTGGATCTCATAGGCTGGCACCATCTTCCGAATATACTTAATCATGAAGTTAACGAACAGTCGCTTCATTGGCTTTTGAATATCAGCTAACTGAGTAACGATTACCGTCTCGATCTCGGTCTGGGGCAATATCTTTTCTAGCTTGTCGCAGAAACTGGATAAAATCACAATTCCTTTAACGCCAGAGTCTTTGAACTGATGAGCCATCTCCTGAACCGTATAGAGAGGATTCGTATTCACCACCACAAGGCCTGCTCTAGTCGCTCCGAAGAACGCTATAGGAAACTGCAAAAGATTCGGCAGCTGGATAGCGATCCGATCGCCGGGCTTAAGATTAGTTTGAGTCATTAGGTAATGGGCAAACCTATCGCTCAATTCGTCCACCTCGCCATAGGTCAACGTTCTTCCCAGGCAAGTATAGGCAGGCAGCTGCGCATGCTCTGTGCAGAAATAATCGACTACTTCAGTTAACGTAGAGAATTTCTCCGGCCGAAGGTCTTCTGAAAGTCTTTCAATGCTCATAATTATTTCGTTAACAGCGCCATGGCTTCTTCCAAACCTTTAACAGACAGAGGAAACATACGATCCTCCAAGAGTTCTTTCACGATTTCAATGGAGTAACTATGCTCCCAATACGTCTTGGGTGTCGGATTAATCCATACCAAATGATCGAACACCTCGGTAAGGCGTTTAATCCAGACTGCTCCAGCCTCTTCGTTATAATGCTCGATGCTGCCACCCACATGGGTCACTTCGTAAGGAGCCATAGTAGCATCACCCACGAATATGATTTTGTAGTCTTTTGAATACTTATTGATAATCTCAAATGTCGATGTTGTTTCTGCGTGGCGTCTGTGACTCTTCGTCCACACTGATTCATAGATAAAATTATGGAAATAATAATACTTCAGATGTTTAAACTCGGTGCGCGCTGCGGAAAACAACTCTTCACACAATTTCACATGGGGGTCCATCGAACCACCCACATCAAAAAACAGTAACACCTTCACTGAATTGTGGCGCTCTGGCACCATCTTAATATCCAGCAGGCCAGCATTCTTCGCCGTTGATGAAATAGTATCGTTAATATCTAACTCTTCTGCCGCACCGGTTCTGGCAAACTTCCTTAGTCGCCTCAGCGCCATCTTGATATTTCTTGTACCTATCTCGACCGAATCATCCAAATCCCGATAGTTTCGCTTATCCCATACTTTCACAGCGCTCCCGTTGCGACCCTCTTGCTGCCCTACACGTATACCCTCGGGGTTATAGCCATAAGCTCCGAACGGCGATGTACCACCAGTTCCGATCCATTTATTGCCGCCCTCATGCCTCTTCTGCTGCTCTTCAATGCGCTTGCGAAACTCTTCCATGAGCTTGTCCAGGCCACCAAGCGCCTCAATCTTGGCCTTCTCTTCGTCACTTAACATCGACTCCATCTGCTTACGAAGCCAGTCATCTGGAATCTGATACATAGCCAGGTCATTGATCGCGTCTATGTTTTCGAAGTATTTACCAAAGGCGATATCAAACTTATCGAAGTTCTTCTCGTCTTTGACGAAACACATACGCGACAGGTAGTAGAAATCTTCCACGTTCGCGAAGATTATATTTTGCTTGAGACACTCGAGTAATGAGAACAACTCTGTAAAGGAAACCGGTAGCCGTTCCTTTTTGAGGGTCATGAAGAAATTGATTAGCATGAGAGCGTCTCTCTAAGAACTATGGCTGCTAGCTTTTAGCTCTATGCATGAATGCCAGCTTCTCCAATAGATGCACATCCTGCTCATTCTTAAGCAGCGCACCATACAGCGGAGGGATGGCATTCTTGGCGCTATGACTCTTAAGCACATCCTCAGGAATGTCGTCGGCCATTAGCAACTTCAGCCAATCTATCAATTCTGAGGTAGATGGCTTCTTCTTCAGACCAGGGATTTTTCTCACATCGAAGAAAACATCCATTGCCTGAGAGAGCAGATTCTTTTTTATGTCCGGATAGTGTACATCTACTATTTTCTCCATAGTCTGAGAATCCGGAAATTCAATGTAGTGAAAGAAGCAGCGACGCAGGAATGCATCAGGCAATTCTTTCTCGTTATTGCTGGTAATGATTATGATAGGCCGTGTCTTGGCCTTGACTAGCTGCTTAGTCTCGTAGACGAAGAACTCCATCTTATCGAGCTCAAGTAACAGGTCGTTAGGGAACTCAATATCTGCCTTATCTATTTCATCGATAAGCAGAACAGACTGGTCACCCGCCTCGAACGACTCCCATAATTTACCTTGCACGATATAGTTGGAGATATCATGCACTTTATCGTCACCCAACTGCGAGTCTCTAAGCCTGGAGACAGCATCGTATTCATAGAGGCCTTGTTGAGCTTTTGTCGTCGATTTGATATGCCACTGGATAAGTGGAAGATTCAAGGATTTGGCGATCTGCTCAGCTAACATTGTCTTGCCCGTTCCCGGCTCCCCTTTTATGAGGAGAGGTTTCTGTAGAGCAATCGCTGCGTTAACCGCTAGCTGTAATTCATTTGTAGCTACGTATTCGTCTGTACCGGTAAAATTCATCAATCTTTTCCACTGCGTAATTTACGTGCGCGTATTGTAAACATCAGCTCACTATTAATACAGAAAAACCCCGAGTTCACTCTGTCTCAGCGCACTAATGGCCTACATTTTGTAGGGACATTGGCTGTATATAGCTGCGAGAGCCAGAGCACTATCTCTATACCTTTTCTGCCTTTTTCCGTGATATAGCAGCGTACATCCTTTCTAATCAAGACCCTGCCGGCAGCGACTTCGACGTCAGAAACTCTAGCCTCTCGCCCCTGATCAGTTCACTCCCGTCTGCCCAACGACACTAGCCCGGTAGCTACCTATAGGTAAACCTGTCCCAGCCGCGGCCATCAAGATCTTGGAAGAAGGACATTCAGTTCATTTCGGCTGGGTCATTGTCCATCATCATGTCTGTGAGGCTATCGTTCTCTGTTTCAGTGTCGATGAGTGGCAAAAACTCGCCCTTTTGTTACTCAGTTGATACTGCAGCATGCTGACTTTATCGCGGGCAGCGCGGGTTTCAATGAATACGCTCTCAGACAGATTACTAAGGAAGTACCGAGGCGCTTTTGCCCCAGCCAGTCATGACGGACTTCTGCTTGCCAAGCAGTTATTTTGAATTAATAAACTTTCACCTGTTAGTTATAGGGCCCCACATTCAAGTGGACAATTCACGGGGGGAAGTTGATACTTGCGAAATATTTTTAAACTACTTTAGATATATCATTTATCGCATTGTTATTACTATTTATTTTAGCCTCTTTCTTTTTCAGAAAAGCCATTATTCCTGCCACCAGCAAACCGCATAGAGTCGCAAGGACAAGCGGCACGACGCTGCGAAAAGCGGCACTACTACCAATAGTTATAGCATCGAGAGTGGCAACCATAAGCGCGGGCGCCATAATGCTATCCTGTGGATTGCTATACCAGGGGGTGAATATGACGGCTATGGCTACCGCCCTCAGACTATATGATCGCCAAATCCCATGCTGAAAACGGGTTAATCTCCAGAACAGTGCCGTAAAAACAACCGCCGCTGCCAGGTAGAGAGCCCAAAAGAACCAATAATTACCGATTGCATCCATTACGTCTCAACCCACCGAATAATATGCTCGTCAAACCCTTCCGGGTGGACATGCTCCTCCGAGATCACCCTGCCTTCTAGCAAGATCCCCGCCGCCGCCATCTTCTCACGAGACCCGGCAATAAGGGGGTGCCATTCGAATAACTCCTTACCTTCGAAGCGCAGCCTATAGGCGCAGCTGTCCGGCATCCAATTACTCTGTTCCAGGTCCATTTTACGAACATCGAGACAGTCTGGCACCAGCGAAGAGCGATCTTCGTAGCACCCACAACGACTGCTCCGCTCATCGAAATACCTGCACACCACCCTTGTATACACAATCTCGTCGCTATCCTCGTCCGCGAACTTCTTAAGACAGCAGCGTCCGCAACCGTCGCAGAGACTCTCCCACTCAGCCGTGTTGAGATCATCTAAGGGTAACTCCCAAAATTTCGGCCTAAGCACAGTACGCCCTATTCATTATTCAATCTTCACCAAGTATTGCCGTGAGCTCCGATTCGAGGAGCTCCCTCCGCCATCCAGCGAACTCACCTGACCATCTGAGCGCCCCATGCTTCTCATAGTCTCTTAGCAAATCCACGAGATATTTTTTGCGCCCGAGCAACTCCGGAGACATGCCTAACTCCTCAGCCTTGTTGTTCGCCGCCTGCTTGCTAAGCTTTAACTTCTTCCTAAGCGAAGTGCTAAGGGGCTTGTTCAGAAGGCCAGGGTCTACCTCACCTCTATTCGCAGGGTTATTCAGTAGAAGAAACAATTCCTCGGCACTGCGCGATAAGAATCGACGATCAACGCCTTCGATGTTTTTGATGATGTCGATACTGAGACTATCCGAGTTAGTCGCCTCTGCGATTTCTGCACAGAGGCTCAGCAGATCGTTGTCTTTAACAATCCAACTACGGGGCTTGTTGCGTTGCCGGGCTTTCTGTTCTCGCCATACACATAGTTGCTGCAAGACTTCCAGGCCACCATTGTCGAGACGCCATGCATTGCTTACACCTGTATAATAAGTCTGCCAATTAGACTCTTGCTCTATCTTCTGGGCAATCGCGAGCTGTTGATCACACTCAGTCTGCATCCAATCGGTCATGCCTTTTAACTGAATCTGCTCGCTCAGAATCTCACGTATCTGCAGCAGATAGCGCACATCGGTAGCTGCATAAAGCTTTTGTTTTTCCGATAAAGGGCGCTTGATCCAGTCGGAACGTGTCTCGTCCTTAGCGACCTCTGCACCTAACAACTGTTCCACCAACCCTTGATAGCTAATACTAAAGCCTATGCCCAAGAATGCAGCGGCGAGCTGAGTATCAAACAGAGAGACTGGCAGGCAACCGAGGAATGTCTGGAACAGGTTTAGGTCTTCGCTGCAAGAATGCATGACCAAAGTACAGGACGGGCTGGAAATTAGTGCCTTAAAGGGAGACCAGTCTTCGATACACAGGGGATCTACCAGATAGCAGCTCTTACTATTCGCTATCTGCAATAATCCTATGCGTGCATAGAAAGTACTAGTGCGTTCAAATTCCGTATCAACGGCGAGGAATTCTTCATGGCTCCATTGTGCGCACAGCGCACTCAGAGTGGCGTCATCATCGATATATTCGATTGGCATGCCGTCGCTATAGTTAAGCTCGCTCAAGAGTGCCCCATGGACTTACGTCCGACAAAAGCATGGGTAAGCGTGCTGCCATCAACAAATTCCAACTCACCACCCACAGGCACTCCATGCGCAATTCTCGAAACTTGCGCCGAAGAATCCTTTAACTGCTCGGCAATGTAATAGGCCGTGGCATCGCCTTCAACATTTGGGTTACAGGCGATAATCACTTCCTCTATTTCAGTGTTGGCGACTTTCTCTAACAGTTGATGCATGCCTAATTGTTCGGGGCCGATTCCATCGATGGGTGACAGATGGCCCATAAGTACAAAGTAGATTCCCCTGAAAGAGCCAGACTGCTCTATAGCAAAAACATCCGCTGGCGATTCTACGACACAGCAAATCTTGCGATTGCGGGAGGAGTTTGCACAGATGCGGCAAGTCTCCTCTTCGGTGAGCGTGCGGCAATGAATGCAGTTTCCGACTTCATTCAATGCAACGGACAGGGATTCACTAAGCTTCTTTCCTCCGGCACGGTTTCTCTCCAAAAGATGCAGAGTCATACGCTGCGCAGACTTGGGTCCTACGCCTGGCAAGCAACGAAACGCTTCGATTAGCTGATCAATTAGGGGGCTGGAATTCACGACTACTCCTAGAATGGAAACTTGAAGCCATCTGGCATCTTCATTCCGCCAGCCATAGAGCCTAGCGCATCTTTGTTTTTCTCTTCGATTTTCCTTACCGCATCATTGACAGCGGCAGCCAGCAAATCTTCAATCACGGCCTTGTCTTCACCCATGACACCATCGTCCAGGCTCACGCTTATTATATCGTGCTTGCCATTCATGACGACTTTGACCAGGCCGGCTCCCGACTCTCCTTCGGTCATGGTCTTAAGCTGTTCTTCCTGAGCCTTTTGAAACTGCTCCTGCATCAGCTTCGCCTGCTTCATGATTTCGTTCAAATCGGTCATACTAATTATTAATCCTTATGAGGGGCTATAGATTCTTTTGCCAGCGTGCCGGAGAAGTGTTTTAGTAGCTCTTGCACGTTCTCATCTTTTTCAAAATTATTTACCATCGCCGCATGCCGCTCCTCTTTGAGCCGCTGACTTAGCAATGCGGGTGTTTCGCTCTTTGTTTCGCCTATCTCTATATTTACCGACAGTTCGGTAGAGAAGTAATCACTCAGCGCCTGTGAGATCTTTGGTAGTAATTCCTCGCTGAACACTGCGCTCTGAGAATGATCCAGCACGAAGTGTATACTCTGCGAATCTGCTCGCTGAAAGTCAGAATTCGCTAAAACATTTGCTGCTATGCCGCTTATCTCGAGCTGCGGGTAGAGTAGCAGCCAACTTTCCTGATTGAGCGAGTCTAAGTCTATTTGTCCTGCTGTTTCGACGGCGGCCGGCTCCGCATCTAGACGAGACTCTACGGCAGATTTCGCAGTATCACTCTGCGCATCGACGGAGTTGATTGCAGGTTCCGCTGAGCTTTCAACTGAGTCTATCGCCTGCGCGTTGGCGCTCGGTTCCATCTCGTCTTCTGTGGCAACATCTAGCGGATCAGATTCCGAAGCCTCTGCGCCCGGCTCTTGATTCGGCTCTACTCTATTCTTTTTTTTTTCGCTTTCCACTGCTGCGCCCAATTCTGCCACACTATTGGTACTGCTCTCGCTGTCGGCGTTGGGACTAAGGCTTTCTGTAGACTCGGCATAGCTGGGAGAAAAGACCAGCATTCGTATCAGCAGCATCTCGAAGGCTGTTCGCACCTCCGCAGAAAGCCGAAGGTCCTCTCTGCCCTTGATCCCCATCTGGTAATACAACTGCACGTCTTCAGCGCTAATCAAGCTGGCGAGCTCCAAGATCTGGGGCATATCACCATAACTATTGTCCACCGCCTTTGGCTCTATCTGTGCGATAGCTACTCGGTGAAGAGTCGATAAGAGACTATCCAGAGTATGGCTATAGTCGGGCGTCTGTTCTGCAATGTCCCGAATTAATTCGAGAATAGTAGAGACCGACCTGGACGCCATGCCCTTTAATAATTCGTAGACTTGTTTCTGTGGTGGCACACCAAGCATCTCGATGACACCGTCCGTTGCAACCCGGCCTTCGCAATACGATATGGCTTGATCTACCAGGGTCAGGGCGTCACGCATGCTTCCCGATGCGGCGGCAGCAATTTGCCAGAGCGCTTCATCCTCGAACTCTAGCTTCTCTTTCTCGAGCACTGAGCCTAAATATTCCGTTATCAGTTGTGGGCTCAAATTTTTTAAATTGAACTGCAAGCATCTCGATAGAATCGTAATCGGCAGTTTCTGTGGATCGGTAGTAGCGAAGAGGAATTTGACGTGTGGAGGCGGCTCTTCCAAAGTCTTTAGCAAGGCATTAAAGCTATGATTGGACAACATATGCACCTCATCGATGAGGTATACCTTAAAGCGCCCCCTGCTCGGAGCATACTGAACATTATCGAGGAGCTCGCGGGTATCTTCGACCTTTGTTCGCGAAGCCGCATCGACCTCTATCAAGTCGATGAATCGCCCCTCGTTAATCTCCATGCAAGAGTCACACTTTCCACAGGGAATCGAACTAACCCCTTCCTCGCAATTCAGACATTTTGCCAATATTCGAGCGAGGGTGGTTTTTCCCACTCCACGCGTACCGGTGAAGAGATACGCATGATGCAGGCGCTCATTATCCAGAGCATTGATCAGTGATTTGAGAACATGAGCCTGTCCAGCCACTTCGGAGAAGTTGCTTGGTCGCCATTTGCGGGCTAAGACTTGGTAGCTCATTGGATTTCTTCGTTGAAAAACTGTCCGCAATGACAATCGGGGACAGCGATATCTACTTTTTTGCAAATTTGACTGGAGGCAGCTCTTGCCAGCCACACCGCGGCACATGAGTCAGCTACTACCGTTGCTCCCTTCCGGGCCTGGCGGGGTTTATAACTTATCATTGCGTGGGGACCGACAAGAGTTACCAGAGGGCATAATACCATAGACGGCTGGGTATACAGTGCCCCAATAGCAGAAAATCTTTACCGAATCACAGTTATTCCTGCACCCTAACCCTCTAACGCCCAACCCTCCTCGCTACGGAAGAGATAGAGTTAAAACTCTGGCATCCTGGCCGCCACCAAGGGCAATAGAGATATATTGCTTGCCGTCAACCGAATAAGTCATAGGAGTAGCCTGTGGCGGCAATGGCAGGTCTATTTCATGCACGACCTCACCATTAGTCTTGTCAAAGGCCCGCAACACACTGCGCCCATTGTCCGATTGAGCGATAAACAGCAGAGACTTGGTAAGCACAGGGCCTGTCCTGCTTGGCCCACCTACGGGGCCGGGATCCAATATACCCATATCGATGATCTTCTGCCTAATGCCCTCACCATGAGGAACCATCCATTCATGCTCCCCCGTATTCAAATCAATTGCGGTTATGCGACCGTAGGGCGGTTTAGTCAGGGGCAGCCCTTGGGGGCCACCTACATTAGTCGCCCCACCCCGAGTGTAGACTAAGTTAGATTGCTCAGGGTCAACCTCAACAAGTTGCACAACGATAGGAATAGTTGTCGATGGCACATAAAACATACCCGTATCCGGATCGAAAGAAGCGCCAGTCCACCAACCGCCACCACCCCAACCAGGCATGTTAATGGTGCCGCGCAGCGATGGCGGAGTAAACACTGGCCCGTAGTCGAACCGCTCGATCAGTTGCAGTGCTTCCTGTCGCAGTTCGGGCGTGAAATCGATCAACGTCTCATCCGAGATCCCCTGGACGGCAAAAGCTGCAGGCTTGGTCGGAAATGGTTGCGTCGGCGACAAAGATTCACCCGGAACCGTGCTTTGCGGCACAGCCCGCTCCTCAATAGGCCATACAGGCTCTCCGCTTACCCTATCGAATACATAGGTAAAGCCCTGCTTGGATATCTGCGCAACCGCCTTAATATCACGCCCATCCACAGTAATATCGACGAGGGTAGGCGCTGCTGGCAGATCATAATCCCAGACTCCGTGGTGCACCATCTGAAAATGCCAAAGTCTCTCCCCCGTGCTTGCCCTTACAGCCACCAGCGACTCGGCAAAAAGGTTATCGCCTTTTCGAAGAGCGCCATACCAGTCGTTCGTTGGTGTTCCGATTGGTATATAGGCTATATCCAACTCGTCATCGGCACTCATAATGGTCCAAGAGTTGGTATTGCCGGTATATTCCCAGGATCCGTCTTCCCAGGTGTCATTCCCAAACTCGCCCGGTTGCGGGATCGTATGAAACACCCATTCGATCTCGCCTGTATCCGGATTAAAGCCACGCACATGCCCGGGAGGCATTTCTTTGTTACTGGGCCCATCGTTAATAATGGAGTTAACAATCACCGTATCATTGGTGACCAACGGCGGAGAGACTACTCCGTACTGTCGCCGATCAATCTCGCGCCCCAAGCCTTCAGCCAAATCGACTTTTCCTCCATCACCGAAACTTAAATCGGGGCTGCCATCCTCCAGATTAAGTGACCAGAGATTGGAATCATTAGTCGCAAAGAAAATACGCTTCTTGCCTCCCCTTTCCCAATAGGCGACGCCTCTGGAGTTATAACCCAAATTTGCCGGACGGCCCGCCTGCCACGCCTGGGTATCAAATACCCACTTCTCTCTACCGCTGCGCGCATCTAACGCTACCACCCGTCCGAATGAAGTGGGTATGTACATAACCCCTTCTATCACTATCGGGGTAGCTTTGAAGCCAGCAGGCATCGCACGAAAATTTTCCTCACGCACATTCTCAGCCACAGTCGCGTTGTCGACGCTGTCCCAACTCCAGGCAGTCGTTAAGCTACCAACATTGCTTGCATCGATCTGGTCCAGAGGAGAGTATTTTTGAGAACCGTTATCTCCGCCATAACTAGGCCAGTCGGCGCCGTTACTGCTGACAGCGAATAGAGTAAAGGCCAGTGTGATCAGCCCTTTGTGAG
>CAJQHM010000020.1 GCA_905478195.1 uncultured Pseudomonadales bacterium | reverse complement strand
ACAGGGGCTTTCAAACCGTCCTGCGTAGTGATATTTTCAATGGCCACAGAATAGAAGACACACGCTTTGCTGAGCGGGGGCATGACTTGATCGACGGCAGAGGTATCGGATAGTAGCCCTCTCGGTGATGTAGCCGGGTGTGGCGAGACACCTAGATAAAGTATTACACTCTGCTACACAGAATTAAGATCCTGGGGATAAACATCGACTATTCCCTATTAGAAAACCGAAAGGAATTGATATGCAAGCTTTGATGATGAACACCCAACTCATGATTTCGTCGATACTGAATCACGCTGAGTCCAATTTCCCGGAAGTGGAGATGGTTTCCGTTACCGTCGACAACCCCCTACACCGCCAGAACAACAAGACGTTTGCCAAGCGCTGCCGCCAACTGGCGAATGTGCTTGACTCCCTTGGGGCTGAATTTGGCGACAGAATCGGTACGCTCGCCTGGAATGACCATCGTCATATGGAGCTTTACTATGCCGTCTCAGGAAGCGGCATGGTATGCCACACCATCAATCCCAAACTATTCCCCGAGCAAGTGATCTACATAATCAACCACGCTGAGGATAAAATTCTTTTTGTTGATGTCTTAGTTATGCCATTGCTGGAAGCGCTAAAAGAGCATTTGTCGAAGGTGGAGACGATCGTAGTTCTCACAACTAAGGAGAACATGCCTGAAACCAGCCTTACAAACGTTGCCTGTTATGAGGAACTCCTTGCAGCACAGTCTGATGATTATGATTGGCCGCAATTTGATGAGAACACGGCTAGCGGCATGTGTTACACCTCAGGTACCACGGGAAACCCCAAGGGGGTCGTTTACAGCCATCGCTCCACGGTGCTCCATGCCCTTGCCGGGGCGCTCCCAGACGTTACTCGAGCGTCGAACATGGAAACTAGTCTACCCGTTGTACCGATGTTCCATGTCAACGCCTGGGGCGCGCCCTATGCGGCCCTTATGGTAGGGATGAAGTTGGTATTGCCTGGTCCCAAGATGGCCGACGGAGAAACCCTATGCGACCTGATGAACAGCGAAAAAGTAACCTTTAGCTCTGGCGTCCCTACCATATGGCTAGCGTTACTCGATTATCTCGAGGCCAACAAGAAGTCGGTCCCTAGTCTTTCACGGGTAAGTGTTGGCGGTGCCGCCTGCCCAAGGATCATTGTCGAGCGTTTCAGAGAGCAACACAACTGTATCGTTGTGCAGGGGTGGGGCATGACCGAAACAAGCCCGCTCGGAACAGTCTTTAGCTTGAAAGCCGGCATGGAAGACTTCACCACTGAACAGATTACGGACTTGCAGTGCCTGCAAGGGCGTGGAGTTTTCGGCATAGAAATGAAAATCGTGGATGAAGATGATGAAACACTTCCTTGGGATGGCGTTGCCTTCGGCGCATTAAAGGTAAGGGGGCCATGGGTCGCAAGCGGCTACTACGGATTGTCCGATGTTCCCGGAGATGAAGATTGCCCTGTCGATGATAAGGGCTGGTTTCAGACCGGTGACGTAGCAGCAATAACACCTGAGGGTTTCCTGAAAATCACCGATCGCACCAAAGATGTAATTAAATCCGGCGGCGAATGGATTAGCTCTATCGATATTGAGAATGCCGCGGTCAATCACCCAGATATAGCCGAAGCTGCCGTCATTGGCCGCTACCACCCCAAGTGGACAGAGCGGCCCCTGCTGATTGTTGTATTACAGCCAGAAAAATCCCTAAGCCGCGACGAAGTCATGGAATTCTTGCAGGACAAACTGCATAAAATGGCCAGGCCAGATGATGTCGTTTTTGTCGATGAACTGCCGCACACCGCGACCGGAAAGATCAGCAAGATTGGTTTACGTAAGACGTTCGAGGACTATCAGTTTCCTGCCGCTTAACTGCCAAGATAGACGAGGCATATAGACAGCTCGACGATCGAGAGCCAAGTTTGTTCTGAGCAGATATCGAGTTATATGGGGCTATATGCATTTGACGATACATCACCATGTTTAGGTATATAGCTAACTGTAGGCGTTGTAAAAAAAGTGCGGCATTGTGCACTATTCAACCGGTTCATGCATTAACTTTCAGAGACGAAAAAGCGGGCCAAAGGCCCGCTTTTAGTACTGCTCATTTGACAACCTATAGGAGCTATTGTTCCTTGCGTTCGTAGTGTCCCATCAACATGCCTGTGGCGAGTACATGGCCATCGATAGCAGCTAGAAGCTCGTCTTTATTGAGTCCTTCTGCCAAGCCAAGGTCAGCGTCAATTGCATAGACGCGAAAATGGTAAGCGTGAAGATGACCATTAACCGGAGGACGAGGACCAAAATAGCCAGCACGGCTAGTACCGTTCAGTCCATTGATCATACCCTCTAGGCCATCAACACCTGTGACAACTGCATCTTTAGCCATATTCTCGGGAAGGCCAGAAGCTGACGCCGGGATGTTATAGGCTACCCAATGTGGGAATGGTGTAGCCATCATTCCTATAGTCACTACTTCCGGATCATCACAAATAAGGGCTAGTTGCACTGTGCCCGCAGGTAAATTTGACCAATTAAGATCGATCGACTTGTTCTCCCCGTAGGCTGAGTATTCCTCGGGCACCATGCCGTGGTGCTCAAAGGCTGAACTGGTTACCGTAATCGTCTCAGGCGCGTCGGCCCCGAATGCATTAAGTGACAAAGCTAGTGATGCCGCGCCGATCAAGCTGGTGAATTTTCCCATTGTTGCTGCTCCTCTACTGATTCTACATTGAATTTGTTGTGTTATTTACCTAACTTTATCCTGCTCTTGGCAGGCCAGTCCATACATCCCATGATGTCGAATCATCGTCCATCACGGGAGTTGCAAAGACTGTCTTACTTCAGATTGGAATAGTCTGTGGCACTCATCATGAAAGTGTTCGCAGAAATAGGCACTTCGTATTTTTGTCTTAATTCTATCCATTCTGGATCGGCAAGAAAGGCATCCCAGACTTCCGTACGGTGAGCGCGGTCTCTATAAGCTAGCATCCAAACCAAAGTATTTGGATCATCCAACTTCTGCCAAACCGCAATAACCTCGGCGCCATGCTTCTCGAAAATGGAGACTTCTTTTTCACGGAAACGCTGGTGCAAATTGTCGATACCGCCCACTCCATCCTTTATAGGTTCGGCGGTATACATACGAATCTCAAAACAACGAGAAGCAGAATCGACATTACCGGAAAGATCGTCTGACAGGTGTGATGCCGGACCACAGGGAGGCGGCGCGTCAGCTGCGAGCACCAGGCTGCTGTAGCCCAGGCTGAGCGTCAAGCCGATAAGTGTAAATAGATTGAATAATGTTTTGCGCATGGATAATTCCTCATAAGGGCTTGTAGTCAACTAGCTGGTGATACTAAGTTGGCTCGCAATAAAAGTCCATGACTATGGCGACTGGCTTTGTGGCGCTAAACGGCCCTAAATAGCCTCAATTGAATAAATCCTTCGATTCTGGGCCCATTACAACGATAATAGGTAGACAGATTATCGAAAACGAGCAACTAACTATGTTCCGACGCCTAAAAGACTGCCATAACGTGGAAGACTTGCGCCTACTGGCGAAGCAGCGACTTCCAGGCCCTATATTTCACTATATCGACGGCGCCGCAGATGATGAAATCACCTACCGCCGAAACACTTCGGCATTCGATGACCGTGACCTTGTGCCAAACGTACTTGCCGGTGTCGAAGAGGTCGATATGTCAGTCACTGTTATGGGGCAAAAACTAGACCTGCCAATCTTCTGCTCACCCACCGCACTGCAACGCCTGTTTCACCACGATGGCGAGCGAGCGGTTGCCCGAGCTGCAGAAAAGTTCGGCACGATGTTCGGTGTTTCAGCACTCGGCACGGTGAGTCTGGCTGAGATTGGCGGGATGATCTCAACACCAAAAATGTTTCAATTCTATTTTCACAAGGACCGAGCCCTCAACGACGCCATGGTTCAGCGTGCGCAGGCGGCGGGCTTTAATACTCTTGCTCTCACCGTCGATACCATCACCGGCGGAAACCGCGAACGCGATCTCTATACCGGCTTTACCTCGCCACCTCGACTTACGCTTAAGAGTCTATTCAGTTTTGCCACGCATCCTGGCTGGGCGATGAACTATTTCTTCCGCGAGTCATTCGAGCTCGCAGAATTAAAGGACTTTGTGCAGCAAGGCTCGAATGTTGCGGTTTCGATAGGAGACTACTTCGCCGAGATGCTCGATCCCACCATGAACTGGTCCGATGCAGAAGCGCTACGCGCCCAATGGGACGGCCCCTTCTGCCTCAAGGGCATCATGAGTGTCGCCGACGCCAGAAAGGCTGTGGATATAGGCGCCGATGCGATCATGGTATCGAATCATGGCGGGCGGCAGCTCGATGGTTCTCGATCTCCATTCGACCAGATTTCCGAGATCGCCGATGCGGTGGGCGATGATATCGACATTATTCTAGATGGCGGCGTTAGGCGTGGAACCCACGTTCTAAAAGCGATTGCAGCTGGAGCAAAGGCCTGCTCTGGCGGGCGCATGTATTTATATTCACTAGCCGCTGCCGGACAGCCCGGTGTCGAACGTGCGCTGGGTAATCTGAAAACTGAGATCGAACGCGATATGAGACTTCTTGGGGTCTCAAATATTTCGCAGCTAAACAGAGAGATGCTACGGCACCGTTAGTTTGTCGCAGCTTAGTTACTCAGAATCCTAACGGGTCATTTAACAGACCATCGATCTGCAACATTTGCTCCTGCGCTTCATAATCCTTTAGGCTCGCTACGCGATAGCAGGGTCCGCATGGAAAACGGCTCCTTAGTTCTATGCTAGTAAAACAGGCGATATAGTCTTCCCAGGGCACTATTGAGTTGTAGTTGGCAGCCTCGGCCTCTTTCCTGATTCGCCGCTTG